>JAGCLX010000097.1 GCA_017646785.1 Alistipes sp. | reverse complement strand
TTCTCGCCCGAGCACTTCCGCTACATCGAGAATGCAGACCCAATGAAGTTCAAGCAGTTGGCTAAGGGTATCGACCAGCTTATGGATGAGGGTGTGGCACAGCTCTTTACCTCATCGCTCAATGGTCGTAAAATTATCGGCACCGTGGGTGCTCTGCAGTTTGAGGTTATCCAGTACCGCTTGGAGCATGAGTATGGCGCAAAGTGTCGTTGGGAGCCTATCTCTATCCATAAGGCATGCTGGATTGAGTCGGAGAACGAGGCACAGCTTGCCGACTTCAAGCGCCGTAAGCATACCAACATGGCTGTGGACAAGCATGGTCGCGATGTATTCCTTGCCGACACAAGCTACGCCTTGGCCATCGCACAGGAGAATTTTAAAGATATCACCTTCAAGTTCACCTCGGAGGTATAGTAGAGATACCCGTAAACACCGATGGCTATAGAGAGAAAAAGAGGGTTGTTTGGCGCGCTTATGCTCGCTGTGTTGCTGTTCAACATTACAGCAACCACCTTCTTTTTGCACAGCCACAACATTGAGGGTTGGGAGATTGTACACTCTCACCCATATAGTGATGGCGCTGCGCACACACACTCTCGCAGCCACATCCTCCTTCTTAACAATGCACTGCACCACGAGGCTTTAGTTGCCGAGTCGGGAGCAAGCTGCGAGGTGCTCTTCACTGAAATATGCACCACACATGAGGAG
Source organism: Alistipes sp. (assembly GCA_017646785.1). The sequence continues at coordinate 6,883 of JAGCLX010000097.1, read as the reverse complement.
ATTAACACCCCTACATTCGAGCGCACTCCTCACCTCTTTTCGTTACGTGCTCCGCCCGCAAAGGCTTAATTACACCACTATCGATTAACATTTTACACAGACACACCCCAAAATTAGGGGTGCGTCACCACTTATTTACCGCGATTAGGCGATTGTACGGCCTACGTCGAAGGTGTACCTTTGCACTGCAAACAGGAAATAAACACGTAACACACAATGAAACACACACTTTTACTCGTTATAACACTTCTATTTACCTCATTCGTGGCAACGGCAATAGAGGATATTCCCGAGTCGCCCAACGTACAGATTATACGCAGTACTACAAATAAAAATTCCGACTCAAATATCTTCGGACATGTGCTCGATGCCAATACAAAAGAGCACATCCCATACGCCACTGTAGCCATTAAAGGCACAACAATCGGTTGCGCAGCAAACAGCTCAGGACATTACATCTTGAACAATCTTCCCGTGGGTGAGCAGGAGGTTGTTGTATCTGCCATCGGCTACGAAAACGTGGAGCTTAAACTCACAGTCAAGAAGGAGACATCCATAGAGCTCAACTTCGTACTCAACGAGTCAAACACTATGGTAGATGAGGTTGTGGTGTCGGCCACACGTAACGAGACAAACCGCCGCACTACATCCACCGTTGTAAATGTTGCATCGACAAAGCTCTTCGAGAGCACAGCATCGTCAAACCTCTCGGAGGCCATGAACTTCCAGTCGGGACTCCGCGTGGAGAACACCTGCGGTAACTGCGGCGCCCCACAGCTCCGCATCAACGGCCTTGAGGGTCAGTACTCACAGATATTGCTCGACAGCCGAGCTATCTTCTCGTCACTCGCAGGCGTCTATGGCCTCGACCTTATGCCCGTGGCAATGGTTGAGCGCGTGGAGGTTATCCGCGGTGGCGGCTCGGCACTCTACGGCTCGAGCGCTATCGGCGGCGTGGTGAACATCATCACTAAGGATCCCGTACGTAACACCCTCTCGCTCTCAAACACTACTAACATCATGGAGGATGGCACACCCGACATAAACACCTCTGTAGGTGGTGCCTTCGTGTCGGACGACTACAAACTCGGTGCTTACGTCTTTGGTCAGGTAAAGTATCGCGATGGCTACGACCGCAACGACGATGGCTTCTCGGATATCACACGCCTACGCTCCGAAACCGTGGGCTTCCGCACCTACTACAAAACATCTAACCACTCACGCATCACGGGTGAGTACCACCACATTCACGACTTCCGCCGTGGTGGCGACAACCTCGACGGCGCACCCCACATGTCGTACATCTGCGAGCAGATAGACCACAACATCGACGGCGGTAGCCTCAAGTTCGACTACTTCCCCAATATGCGTCACCGCGCAAGCATCTACGCTTCGGCACAGGGCATCAGCCGCGCCACATACTTCGGTGCTGACATGAACCCCGATGCCTATGGTACAACCAAGGATATGACCTTCGTGGCTGGTAGTCAGTATACCCACAACTACAAAGCGGGACTCCCCGCAGAGCTTACAGCAGGTGTGGAGTATAACTATAACTCGCTGAACGACTACTACGTTGCTACACAGCGTCGCCTCGACCAGCAGACATCTACCATCGGCCTTTTTGCGCAGAACGAGTGGAAGAGCGAGAAGGTTAACTTCCTTATCGGCTTCCGCCTCGACAAGCACAACATGATCGACCGCCCTATCTTTGCACCCCGTGCAAATGTGCGCTATAGCCCCATTGAGGACCTCGGCCTACGCCTCTCGTACTCAAGCGGTTACCGTGCACCACAGGCTTATAACGAGGACCTCCATATCGACGCCCTCAACCACTCGGTGTCGATTATCGAGATAGACCCCAACCTGCGCCCTGAGTTCTCACACTCGTTAAGCGCATCGGCAGACTACTACCACTCGTTCGGTCGCCTACAGACCAACCTCCTCTTGGAGGGTTTCTACACCATGCTCGACGATGTCTTCACACTTGAGAATACTGGCGAGATGACAGACGAGGAGGGCAACCACTTTATCTATAAGACACGCCGCAATGCTGCGGGTGCTCGCATAGGCGGTATCACTGCGGAGCTTAAGCTCGGCATTCCCAACACTTTCGACGTGCAGCTTGGCTACACCTTCCAGAAGAGCCAGTATGTTGAGCCAGAACAGTGGAGCGAGGATGTCGAGGCACAGCGCACCATGTTCCGCTCGCCCGACCACTACGGCTACATCAACGCCAAGTACTTCATCACCAAGAAGTTTAACGCCTCACTCTTCGGCACATATACAGGTCCTATGCTTGTTCAGCACTCGGCATATACCGACATCTTTGGCGTTGAGCACCCCGACTCTGAGACACGCACACAGTCGTTCTGGGACTTCGGCTTCAAGCTCGGCTACACCTTCTCGCTCTCTAATGTTGTGAACTTAGAGATAAATGCTGGTGTAAAGAACATCTTTGACTCATATCAGCGCGATATCGACATGGGTGCAGGCCGCGACTCGGCATACATCTACGGTCCCGCCCTTCCCCGCACCTACTTCTTCGGCGTGAAGTTGTTCTTGTAGAGGAAATTAAGAGACAAAAATGATAAGAGCGGCTTTGTGGACACTGAGGTCTGCAGAGCCGCTTTGTTGTCAGAATAGTGTAGATACAACTCTCGGCAAAATTCGAGGCGATGGGCTGTACTAAAACGTACTATCATTCAGCTTTAAAAGTTGTATAGCAAGAGCTAATTTTAGGCATGCGAAGCTCGAAAAGCGGAGTTTACTAAAGCGTAAATGAGCATTTTGAGAGCGAGCATAACGCCAAAGTAGCCTTGGTATACAACTTTTTTATTATCTTTGCGGCTCGAATGAGCCTACTCACAAAATACACCCCATACTACAAGCGACTGCTGAAGCTCGCGCTACCCGTCATCGTTGCACAGGCGGGTCAGCTCACTACGCAGTTTGCCGACACAGCGATGGTGGGTCAGTATGGCGGTGAGGACCCCATACCTTTGGCTGCGGTGTCTTTGGGTAGCTCACTCTTTTTGTTGATATATCTTGCCGCGCTGGGCCTTGCAATGGCCATCACCCCCCTTGTGGGTGAGCATTATGCGCGCGGTGATAGACGCATGGTGGGTCACCTCTTCCAGAATGGCATAGTATACTCGTTGGCCATAGGCGTGGTGGGCACAGCTATTGCGTTGGCACTAAGACCATTTATTGGAGTGCTGGGTGACTGGATGTCGAGTCCTGGCGAGAGCGTGGAGGCAGTGGCAGAGATGGCACTACCCTACTACGACATGCTCGTGTGGAGCATAATGCCACTGATGATGTTCCTCGCCATCAAGCAGTTCCTCGAGGGTCTGGGCAACACCAAGATAGCGATGTGGATAACCCTGTGGGGCAACATCGCCAATGTGGCGCTCAACTACATATTTATCTTCGGTAAGTGCGGAATGGAGCCTATGGGTGCCGAGGGCGCAGGTCTTGCGACGCTCATATCGCGCATACTCCAAATGTTGGCCATCATCACGGTATTTTTCAAGTGGAAGCGTCTGCGCATATACCGCACATTCTTTAGTCCCAAGGCGGTAACTCTCAAGTACATAGCCTCGCTCATAAAGATAGGCTACCCCATATCGTTCCAGATGATTTTGGAGTCGGCAGCCTTCATCCTCACCTCCATCCTCGCACTCTCATTTGGCAAGGTTGCGGCGGGCTCTATGCAGGTCGCTTTTAGCATCGCCAACATCGCGTGGATGATTACCGTAGCTATTGGTTCGGCATCGACAATCCTTGTGTCGCACATCCATGGCAGAAGACACTCCAAGGAGCTACGCCCCACCGTGGCTGCCACCTACCACCTCGGACTGCTGTGGGCAACGGTCATGGCCATCGTCTTTGTCACTCTGCGTGAGCCCATTGCAGCAATATTTACCGACAACAGCGAGGTCATAATCCTCACAGCGGAGCTTATGCTTCTAATCGCCATATACCAGTTCTCGGACTCGGTGCAGGGCCTATCTATCAGCATGATGCGCGGTATGCAGGATGTCAAAATCATCATGCCCATCGTGCTATGCAGCTACCTTGTTTTGAACATCCCTATAGGCATTATTCTGGCCTATCACTTCGACATGGGTTGCCACGGCTTGGTCATTGGTCTTATCGTAGGACTTAGCTCTGCTGCCCTGATGACCGCACTTCGCATGCGCAGAAACATCCGTAAGGCTGAGAAATAGCCGCCACCCAGTAGCTAAAACCATACCATTCAGCCCTCAAAAATGCCCATTCGGGAGAGTATTGCAACTATTTATTAAAAAAACTTAATAAATATTTCCCCGTATCAAATAATTTTGCTATCTTTGCAATTTGATTAACCATACCCTTTAACGGCGGTAACTTTTGTATATCAATAGGTTTCAACGGCGATAGACACTCGTAAATGAGAGAGTTTGCAAGGGTGATAGTTAGAAAAATTTATTTAATAAAAAACTAATATGAGTAATGTAAATCTAACACCCGACTACTTGTTTGAGGTTAGTTGGGAGGTGTGCAACAAGGTGGGCGGCATCCACACCGTCATCGCCTCAAAGGCACCAACAGTGAAGCGCGAGCTCGGTGATAAGTACATCACCATCGGCCCCGACTTCTCGTTCGACTATGTTAGCCCCGAGTTTGAGGAGGATAACACACTCATGGCAGCATGGCGTGAGTCACTCTACAACCAGGGCGTTCGCGTTCGCATCGGTCGTTGGGCAATCGAGGGTAGCCCCATCGCAATCCTTATCGACTTCAAGTCGTTCATCCGCGAGAAGGACAACATCCTCAAGCAGCTTTGGGATGCTTATCACGTAGACTCACTCTCTGGTCAGTGGGACTATGTAGAGCCAGTATTGTTCGGCCACGCAGCAGGTGTGGTTATCGCATCATTCGCTGAGCACATGTGCCAGCCATCAGATAAGATCGTAGCACACTTCCACGAGTGGATGGCAGCAGCAGGTTCACTCTACTTGCACGACAACGCTCCATACGTTGCAACAGTCTTCTCTACACACGCAACAGTTATGGGTCGCTGCATCGCTGGCAACCGCTTGCCACTCTATAACGACCTTCACAAGTTCAACGCCGATGAGCTCGCTCGCCAGTTCAACGTAATGGCAAAGCACTCTTTGGAGAAAGCAGGTGCAACTTACGCTGATGCATTCCTCACAGTTAGCGATATCACAGCTAACGAGTGTCGCTATTTGCTCGGTCGCGAGGTTACACGCATCACTCCTAACGGTTTCGAGAATGGCTTTGTTCCTGCTGAGGATAAACTCGCAGAGGTTCGCGCAGCATCACGCCGCAAGCTTATCGACGTAGCACGCGCAACATGGGGCTACAACTTCGCAGATAACACCCTCATCGTTGCTACAAGCGGTCGCTATGAGTTCCACAATAAGGGTATCGATGTGTTCCTTGAGTCACTCAAGCAGCTCGCTACAAGCAACATCGATCGTGATATCTTGGCTGTTGTCGCAGTGCCCGCAGCATCAAATGGTGCACGCGAGGATCTCATCCAGCACCTTGCAAACAACGAGAACGCTATCGACCCCGCACAGAAGCGCTACCTCACACACCACCTCGAGGCAGAGGCATGGGATCAGGTATCACAGTCTATCGAGGGTAGCATCCTCTCAACAACAGCATCACGCGTGAAGGTTCTCTTCGTGCCTACATACCTCAACGGCAATGACGGCATCTTCAACATGCCTTACTACGATATGTTGGCAGGTGTAGACCTCTCAATCTTCGCATCATACTACGAGCCATGGGGCTACACTCCCCTCGAGTCTGTTGCATATGGTGTTCCTACCGTTACTACTACTCTTGCCGGTTTCGGTATGTGGGTAGCAAAGCAGGCTGAGCACAAGGGTGTAGACATCGTTCGTCGCGACGACTACAACACACGCGAGGTTGTCCTTCAGATTACAGATATCATCAAGCGCTACATGGACATGAGCGAGGAGGCATACGCCGAGGCTCGTAAGGGCGCTATGGAGGTGTCAGCAACAGCCCTCTGGAAGCGTCTTTTCAAGGAGTATAAGAGCGCATACGAGGAGGCTATCGACAATTCTGTATCACGCACCAACCGTGTGCTTATCGACGGTGGCAGCCGCAGCGAGCAGATTAACTTCGTACGCCAGCAGCTCACCTCTAACCGTCCTTCATGGCACCGTCTTATGGTCGAGAAGGGCATTCCTGCACGTCTTAAGGCCCTCGAGGAGCTCTCACGCAACCTCTGGTGGTGCTGGACAGTTGCTGCACGCGACCTCTTCGAGTCTGTAGACCCAGAGCTTTGGGTAAAGGTAGACCGCAATCCTATCGTTTTGTTGGATAAGCTCACAACAACTCGTTGCGAGGAGCTTTGCAACGACAAGGAGTTCCTTGCACGCATGGATGCAGTATACAAGGAGTTCACCGATTATATGGCCGAGAAGCCAGCGCCTGAGCACGCAAAGGTTGCTTACTTCTCAATGGAGTATGGTTTGCACTCTACGCTTAAGATCTACTCTGGTGGTCTTGGTATCTTGGCTGGTGACTACCTCAAGGAGGCTTCAGACCGCAACGTAGGCATGGTTGCTGTAGGTCTTTTGTACCGCTACGGCTACTTCACACAGCGTCTTTCAGCACAGGGTGCTCAGGAGGCTACATACGAGGCACAGAACTTCTTTAAGCTTCCTATCTCTCCCGTACGCGACGAGGATGGCAACTGGATCACTACACAGGTAGCATTCCCTGGTCGTACACTCTCAGCACGCGTTTGGAAGTGCCAGGTAGGTCGTACAGACCTCTACCTCTTGGATGCTGACTACGAGGCAAACCTCGAGGAGGATCGCCAGGTGACATA
>JAGCLX010000096.1 GCA_017646785.1 Alistipes sp. | reverse complement strand
CGCATAGCTGCTGGGGAGTGGTCCATAGGGTCGTTCACATCGCGAACAAGGACTCGCATCCACTGTGGTGGCTCGAACAGACCCCCACCACGTGAGTATGCCTGTGATGTAAGCTCAGCCATACCATACTCCGAGTGAATGGTATCGACACCGAAGCCACGGCAGAGAATGTCGTGCAACTCACTCTTTGACAGCTCCTTGCGGCGACCCTTCATGCCGCCAGTCTCCATGATGATGGTGTTGGAGAGTTTGGGGGCGTACTGCTCTGCAACATCCCACAGTGCGTAGCTCACGCCAAGCAGAATCTTTGGCTTATAATCTGCCTCTATATCGGCGATAAGGCGCTCATAATCATTGAGATAAAAACCTCCCGAGCCGCACTCTTTGATAAGCGTATCGACCATATATACCAACGACGAACCCTCGCGCTCGAGGTAGTTGGGCAGAAGACCATAGATGCTCCACTTTGCCGGCTCGCCATAGAACTCCTTGAATGCTGCGGTGAAGGTCTTGCGGTATGCCTCCAGTGATGCCATCATGTGGCGAGATGCCACGGTAGAGCCCGTATTGCTCGATGTGAAGACTATTTCGGGAGCCTCTGTGCCACAATATACGTCGGTAGACTTGAAGAGGCGTATCGGCATAAAGGGTATCTCCTCGATGCTTCGTACCTCGTTGGGGTCGATGTCGAGTAGCTCTATATAGCGGCGATATGGCTCGCAGTGTTCGCTCTGATATCGGAATAACTCCAGTGCGCATGCCTCAAACTCCGCATCTGTGCGAATGGATAGTATGGTGTCGATGTTTAACATATTCACTTTCATCTAATAGTCCACAAAGTTATATTTTTTCCGCGATAATGCCAACAAATATTGTCTTTTGGTAAAAATAACATGATAACCTCTTGTATTTTGCGCATGTTTTTGTATATTTGTAATTTGAAACGGATGAAATTATGAGCAAAAGACTTAAAATAGGTGTTACTCAAGGCGACACAAATGGTGTAGGCTGGGAGATAATACTCAAGATATTTTCAGATAATCGTATTACAGAGTTGTTCACCCCCGTGGTATATGGTTCTACCACTGCTGCGGCATACTACCAGAAGCGTCTCAGTGACCTTGAGCCTGTGAAGTTCGTGGTTGTGGCAGATGCCGAGAATGCCGAGCATGGTAAGATAAACCTCGTGGAGTGTGGCGCAAAGGAACACTCTATTACGCCAGGCAAGCCTTCAAAGGTTGGCGGTAAGGCTGCGGCAGATGCACTCACAAAGGCTATTGAGGATCTGAAGTCGGGTGATATTGACGCTATTGTAACAGCTCCTATTGACAAGGAGATGATTCAGAGCGAGACATTCTCTTTTACGGGACATACGGAGTTCTTTGCTAAGGAGCTTGATGGCGAGCCCTTGATGATTATGACCTCGGAGCTTATGCGCGTTGGCTTGGTTACTATTCATGTGCCCGTGGCGAAGGTCGCAGAGTCGCTCTCCAAGGACCTTATCGTGGAGCGCATAAATCAGATGAACGACTCTATGCGTCAGGACTTTGGTGTCGTGCGACCTAAGGTTGCGGTGTTGGCACTCAACCCTCACGCTGGTGATGGCGGCCTACTCGGTAAGGAGGAAGAGGAGATTATCAAGCCCGCTATTGTTGAGGCGTACGAGGCTGGAGTGTTGGCATTTGGCCCCTTTGCGGCAGATGGCTTCTTCGCTTCGGGTCAGTTCAAAAACTACGATGCCATCCTCGCCATGTACCACGACCAGGGTCTTGCACCATTTAAGACGCTTACGCCCAATGGCGTTAACTTCACAGCGTCGCTCTCGGAGGTGCGCACATCACCCGATCATGGCGTAGCGTACGACATCGCGGGTAGGGGTGTTGCGGATGAGCAGTCTATGCGTAACGCCATTTATGACGCTATTGACATCGTGCAGCGCCGCAGAGAGTGGGCGGAGTGGAATGCCAACCCATTGCAGCACTTCGAGCGCGAGAAGGGTAGAGATATTTCGATTAAGGACCTCCCCGAGCAGGAGCATAACGACTAAAGCCGAAGAGGAATGAAAGGTGTAAAGATTAAGTGCTGGGTGATGATAATCATCGCGGCGACAATTCTCGGCGTTGCAGTATCGCAGTGTGTGATGTGGTGGAAGCCCGCCGACTCAACAGAGTGGATAAAGTGGTCCATAGATGTGCTTTGTGCAGTTGTGGCCATCGTCTACATCTCGAAATATGCTCAAATGCTGAGAATTATAAACAAAGAGGAGTAAACAAGGAGTGCAGCTGAGTAGTAATCCGTCTCGTTATTGTGGAGCTACGAAGGCACTCAAAACATAAACAATTAAAACAATTATTATCATGGTTAAAGTAACCTTTCCCGATGGCTCGGTAAGAGAGTTTGCCAAAGGGACAACTGCCTTTCAGGTGGCAGAGAGCATCAGCCCTCGTTTAGCTGCTGACTCACTCGCAGCCGAGGTAAATGGCGCAACTGTAGATATGATGCGCCCTATCGACAGCGACTGTTCGATTAAATTCTTCAAGTGGGACGACGCAGAGGGTAAGCACGCCTTCTGGCACACATCTTCACACCTCTTGGCTGAGGCGTTGGAGGCTTTGTATCCCGGCATCAAGTTCGGTATCGGTCCCGCTATTGACAACGGTTTCTACTACGACGTAGACTCGCCCGTAGCGATTACGGAGGCTGACCTCGAGAAGATTGAGGCAAAGATGGTGGAGCTCTCACGCAACAAGGAGGCTCTCGTGCGCACAGAGGTATCTAAGGCCGAGGCACTCAAGACCTTCACAGAGAAGGGCGACCAGTACAAGGTTGAGCTTATCACCGACCTTGAGGATGGTACCATCTCGTTCTACACTAACGGCGCATTTACAGACCTATGTCGTGGTCCACATATCCCCAACACGGGTTATATCAAGGCTATCAAGCTTACATCTATCGCAGGTGCATACTGGCGTGGTAACGAGAAGAACAAGATGCTTACTCGTATCTACGGCGTATCGTTCCCCAAGAAGGCGATGCTCGACGAGCACCTCGCATTGTTGGAGGAGGCTAAGAAGCGTGACCACCGTAAGCTCGGTAAGG
>JAGCLX010000095.1 GCA_017646785.1 Alistipes sp. | reverse complement strand
GGGTAGACCACATCAATTTTCTCGGGATAGATGAGGAAATGTTTGGTGATGTCGCGCTTAACACACTCGCTGACTGCCACGATGCGGTCCACGCGGTGGAGCATGCGGCTGATGTATATGCGATTTGCGAGGTGCTCAGGGGAGTTGGCGAGGGTGTTGTCGTAGAGAAACTCCGTGTTGTGTATGGTCACCACGCTGCGTATGTTGTTGTGTGGCAGGCCCATGGGTATGTGTTCAGCGAGGCCGTGGTATAGCTCCACATTTCCGTTGTGGAGGTCGTTGCTTACGCGCCATATACGCCAAGGTAGGCGCAGTTTACGCCATACAGCGCCATCGGGCTCCATGGTCTCGATGTTGTGAAGGCGCTCGATGTGTTCATATCCGATGTGGGGTGTTCGCAGTGGTGCGTAAGAGCGGAAGTAGGTGTGGCGAGGTGCTGCGAGTGCCATCGCCTCGATTACGAGACGGCTGTACGAACCGAACTCCTCGTGGTCGGTCATCGCATATCGTGCGTCAAAACCTATGGTGATGCTGCGTTTCATTTTTGCTATCGCCTACATTGTGGTAGGCACATATACCTCGCAAAGATAGCAAAAAATATGAGAAAATGAAAAGTTGTATCGGATTTTTGGGCGAGGGGTGCAAGCGTGATGTGCTGCGGGACAGGTGTTGCAGGGTGTAGCGCAGAGCGTGTAGGGACAAAAAAAATGAGGCAACCGAAGGGATCTAAGACAGAGCTCGCATCTCGTAACCTATTGGCTCTCAAGTGTGCGACCTGTGTCTCGCCCATCGATTGGCCTCTCCAACCTAAAACTACTAACCTAAATGAACCTTAAAACTTCGCTGCAAAGGTAAGGGGGATTTTTTAATTATGCAAATAATTTAATAAAAAATTTCATTAATTTTTGCAAAAATTTATCAAATCGCGGTTATAGCGCTGTTTGAGAGGGGTTTGCGGTAGTCTGTGATTGGTGTGCATGGTGTGCTCTGGAGGACTTTTTGAGGTGGGTGTACACAGGTGGAGGTAGTGCGCTCGCCCTCAGATTTCTGCCCGTTTGAGCCCATGATGCTTGAATGTGCTCTAAATGAGAGTAGTCGCCCACTATAAAAAACCGCTCGCTAATTTCCAATTCTTAATTTTTTTTACTATCTTTGCGCCATTGTGCATATATATACAAAGGTATAAACAACTAAAAATATAAAAAACTAAGATTATGGGAAGAGCATTTGAGTATCGCAAGGCGAGAAAAATGAAGCGCTGGGGACACATGGCGCGCGTGTTTACGAAGATTGGTAAGGAGATTGAGATGGCCGTGAAGGCTTCGGGTCCCGACCCATCATCTAACCTCCGTCTCCGCCTCCTTATGCAGAACGCAAAGGCTGAGAACATGCCCAAGGAGAATGTGGAGCGTGCAATCAAGCGTGCTACAGATAAGGATGCTGCAGACTACAAAGAGATGATCTACGAGGGTTATGGCCCTCACGGTATCGCTGTATTGGTGGAGACCGCTACCGACAACACAAACCGTACCGTTGCATCAGTGCGTATGTACTTCAATAAGTATGGCGGCACACTCGGTACATCTGGTTCTGTGGGCTTCATGTTCGAGCACAAGTGCGTATTTAAGTTCAAGCCTACCGAGGGCGTAGACCTCGAGGAGATGGAGCTCGAGATGATTGACTTCGGCGTTGATGAGTTCTACGCTGAGGAGGGTGAGGTGACAGTTTACGCTGCTTACGAGTCATTCGGTCAGATTCAGACATGGATTGAGGGCAAGGGCTACGAGCTCGTATCGGGTGAGGCTGTACGTATCCCTACCGACACCAAGGAGCTTACTGCAGAGGAGCGTGAGGCAGTCAACAAGCTCATCGAGCACCTTGAGGAGGACGACGACGTTACAAACGTCTACACCACAATGGCCGAGTCTGAGGAGGACGACGAGGAGTAATACTATTTAATCAACCTATTGATTATGAGTAAGTTTAATGAGTATAAGGGTCTTGACTTGGCTGGCGTAGCCGACGAGATGTTGGCACGCTGGACCAAGGATGACACCTTCCATAAGAGCATCACAACACGTGAGGGTCACCCCACGTTCGTATTCTATGAGGGTCCCCCCTCAGCAAATGGTATGCCTGGCATCCACCACGTGATGGCGCGTACCATCAAAGATGTATTCTGCCGCTACAAGACACAGCAGGGCTACCTCGTACACCGCAAGGCGGGTTGGGACACACATGGTCTTCCCGTTGAGCTCGGCGTAGAGAAGAAGCTCGGCATCACAAAGGAGGATATCGGCAAGAAGATTACCATCGAGGAGTATAACAAGCAGTGCCGCGAGGCCGTGATGGAGTTCACCGACGTATGGGAGGACCTCACACGCAAGATGGGCTACTGGGTGAACATGGACGACCCATATATCACCTACGACAACAAGTTCATTGAGACTTTGTGGTGGCTCTTGAAGCAGCTCTACGAGAAGAATCTCCTCTACAAGGGCTACACCATTCAGCCCTACTCACCCGCAGCGGGTACAGGTCTCTCGACACACGAGCTCAACCAGCCAGGCTGCTATCGCGATGTTAAAGACACGACATGTACCGCACAGTTCCGCATCCTTGACCCTAAGGAAGGGATGGAGGGCTGGGGTACCCCCGTGTTCCTCGCGTGGACAACAACACCCTGGACATTGCCTTCAAACACTGCGCTCTGCGTAGGTCCTAAGTACGACTACGTTGCAGTTCGCTCATACAACCCCTACACCGCCGAGAAGATTACAGCCGTAGTGGCAGAGCCACTTTTGTACTCTATCTTCAACAAGAAGGCCGAGGAGCTTAAGCTCGAGGACTACAAAGCAGGCGACAAGCTCATTCCATTTGAGGTAGTAGGCAAGTGGAAGGGTACGGAGCTCGAGGGCATGCGCTACGAGCAGCTCTTGCCATGGGTTAAGCCCGTTGAGGCAGACGAGAATGGCAACTGGACAGAGGCCTCGGCAAAGGCTTTCCGAGTAATCTTGGGCGACTATGTAACTGTTGAGGATGGTACAGGTATCGTACACATCGCGCCTACGTTTGGTGCTGATGATGCCTTCGTGGCACGCCAGGCAGGCATCCCCTCGCTCTTCATGATTAACAAGCGCGGCGAGACACGCCCCATGGTTGACTTCATAGGTAAGTTCTTCCTCACCGAGGAGCTCGACGAGAAGTTCGTTGCGGAGTGCGTAAATGCCGACTACAAGGAGTATGAGGGTCGCTTCGTGAAGAACGCCTACGACCCACAGTACACCGTGGATGGCCGCTATGACGAGAAGGCTGCAGCAGCTGCCGAGAACCTCGACATCTACATCTCAATCCGCCTCAAGGAGACAAACAAGGTCTTCAAGATTGAGAAGCACACGCACAACTATCCACACTGCTGGCGTACAGATAAGCCAGTGTTGTACTACCCACTCGACTCTTGGTTTATCCGCACAACTGCTCTTCGTGAGCGTATGATGGATTTGAACAAGACCATCTACTGGAAGCCAGAGTCAACAGG
>JAGCLX010000094.1 GCA_017646785.1 Alistipes sp. | reverse complement strand
TAATCTCGTTATGCTGGCGGGGCTCCTCAGTTACGTTTACAACAGCACGTGAGTGCGCCATGCGGGTTGTTACGCGCATCAACACGGGCAACTTAACAGCCTCCGAGAGCTCGAAAGCGGCGCATGTCATGTCGTAAGCCTCCTGCTGGTTCGATGGCTCGAAGATAGGCATCATGGCGAACTTACCATAGAAGCGAGAGTCCTGCTCGTTCTGTGATGAGTGCATAGATGGGTCGTCCGCTGCAACCACCACCAAGCCACCGTTAACGCCTGTCATAGCAGAGTTTACGAATGGGTCGGCAGCAACGTTCATACCCACGTGCTTCATACATACGAGGGCACGCTTACCCATGTACGACATACCGAGAGCACCCTCCATAGCGGTCTTCTCGTTAGTAGCCCAGCGGCAGCAGATCTTGTTCTCTGCATCACCGCGCTTCTCCTCGCGGAGCTGAATGAATTCTGTAATTTCGGTTGAAGGCGTTCCAGGATAAGCGTAGACACCCGATAGACCAGAGTCGATAGCGGCCTGAGCAATAGCCTCGTCACCGAGAAGTAGTTTTCTCATATTAGTATAGTTTTTAGGTTTGTGATCTGTTTTTATTAATGCGCTATTACGCATCTTCAAAGTTACGCAAAATTTTTCAAACAGCGAAATATTTTTCTCCCTTTCTCAACCAACCACCCAAAATCTATATCCTTTGGATATAAACAACAAGAGAGATGCCGCCTTCAAAAAGACGATATCTCTCTTATGTACTCCCACCATCCGTGGGCTATATCAATACTTAAAGTTTGACGCCGTATGCCAGGTCGCCCGCATCGCCAATGCCTGGCACGATGTACGATTTCGATGTAAGCTCCTGATCCACAGCAGCACACCACAACGTACACTTCTCCGTATTGCAGTGGCGCTTCACATAGTCCACACCCTGCTCCGAGGCAAACACCGCAGCAAAGTGGGTATGGTCAGGTTCGCCAGCACGACGAATAAGCGCATCGTAGACGAGCATCAACGATGTTCCCGTAGCGAGCATGGGGTCTACCAAGATGAGGGTCTTACCCGTTAGTGACGAGGTAGAGACATACTCCACATCGACGATAAACGAGCCATCGGGGCGGCTCTTGCGGAACGCCGACACAAAGCCATTCTCGGCATCGTCGAAGTAGTTGAGGAAGCCCTGATGGAAGGGCAAGCCCGCACGCAGGATGGTAGCTACAACAACCTTGTCCGAGATCTCCTCCACCGCTGCCACGCCGAGGGGTGTCTCCACCATGCGGGTCTTGTAGTTGAGGCTCTTCGATATTTCGTATGCCATAATCTCACCCACGCGCTCCATGTTACGACGGAAGCGCATAGAGTCCTTCTGCACGCCCTTATCGCGCATCTGCGAGAGGAACTTGTTAAGAATTGTATTCTCGGAGTTGAGTATCTTTACCATAACTATAACGTATTGGTTATTAACTTATTAATACAAGAAGTTATTGAACGGATAGCGTCCCGCATGTATCTCGCGCACCATGCCGTAGAGATCGCTACGCAGCTTGTCTACACCCGTCTTCTCGCGTGCCGAGATGAAGATACATGGCGTGTTAGCCTTCGCAATCCAGCTCTTCTTGAGGTCGTCGAGCGACATATTCTCCTTCGTAGCAGGCGTTAGGTCATCCTCCTCCTTGGGAGTGTATGTGTATGCATCAATCTTGTTGAATACCAGGAATGTAGGCTTATCGCCTGCGCCTATATCCGCGAGGGTCTGCTTTACCACAGCAATCTGGTCCTCGAAGCCAGGGTGCGAGATATCGACAACATGGAGCAACAAGTCTGCCTCACGCACCTCATCCAATGTCGACTTAAACGACTCGATAAGCTCCGTGGGGAGCTTACGGATGAAACCTACGGTGTCGGACATAAGGAATGGGAGGTTGTCGAAAACAACCTTACGCACTGTGGTGTCAAGTGTCGCAAAGAGCTTATTCTCAGCGAATACCTCACTCTTCGAGAGCAAGTTCATAAGCGTTGACTTACCCACGTTTGTATATCCCACCAATGCCACGCGCACCATCTGTCCACGGTTTGAGCGCTGCACCGCCATCTGACGGTCAATCTTCTTGAGGTCCTCCTTGAGCTTCGATATGCGGTTGCGCACGATACGGCGGTCGGTCTCAATC
Organism: Alistipes sp.; assembly: GCA_017646785.1. The sequence goes on along the minus strand of JAGCLX010000094.1, from coordinate 825 downwards.
TCGCGCTCACCAGCACCACCGCGCGTACCTGTACCACCACGCTGACGCTCAAGGTGCGTCCACAAACCGGCAAGGCGTGGCAACATATACTCATGCTGCGCCAACTCGACCTGCGTCTTGGCGTATGCTGTCTGCGCGCGCGACATGAAGATGTCGAGAATCAAGCGCGTACGGTCCATGATGCGGCAGGGCATGACCTGCTCGATGTTGCGTGTCTGCGCTGGCGAGAGCTCATCATCGAAGATGGCAACATCAATCTCGTTCTCCTTGCACCACTCGGCAATCTCCTCGAGCTTACCAGGGCCGACATATATCTTTGACAGTGGCTGTGGCAGACGCTGCGTGAAGCGCTTCACCGACTTTATATTTGCAGTCTCGGCAAGGAACTCCAACTCATCGAGATACTCCACCGCCGTAGCGGGGTTTTGGCTATCGCGAATAACTGCGACGAGCACGGCGCGTGTCTCGTGCTCCTCGACAGTGGGCAGTGGCTCCTCGCGGCGCTGCTTTATGCTTACCTTATCCTCTTTCATCCAAAGGGTCTTATATTAGTGTGATGTTAGCGGCATTTGGTAGGTGGGTGGCAATTGACCTTGCACACAACCCTTGCGCGCAACTTTGACCACAATTTTAGTGCCCACCTATACCTTATATATAATAAGTAACGCACGACAACATACCCGTTCGTGCGTTACTTTGTGTTACTTGATTCAACGATTCTCGTTAGTTCTGGATCGCGAACTTCACGGGCAATGTGAATGAAACCTTTACAGCCTTACCACGCTTCTTACCTGGCTTCCAACCCTTCTTAAGTTTGTTAGCCTC
>JAGCLX010000093.1 GCA_017646785.1 Alistipes sp. | reverse complement strand
TGGCTGGGATGTAGCGTATGATACGCATTCGCCACAATACCCTCATAAGCTCGTGAACACGCTCATGGCTCAGACCCGCCTCGGCAGCAACTTCAAGCTCATTGATGGAGCGAAAGCGGGTGAATAGTCCATCATATTTACGAAGCAGCGTGCGTAGTAATATATCCATTTCGTTGCCTCCAGCGTGGACGTTGTAGAGTGCGTCACGACTACACTCAAACATCATCTTTGCAGGCTCCTCATGTTCGTCAGTAAGTGTCAGATAGCCATTCTGCTCCAGAAGTGAAATGGCGCTGCGCACTCTTGCCGAGAAGATGCGCTCACGGACACAGAACTCGTGCATATTGAACGAGAATGATGCACCCTCAGCATCGCCAATAGGGATTTGTAGAAAGCAGGCTATGCGCTCATATATGTGCTTTACCTCGTCGATGGGCGGGAACTCAGACTCGAGAAGCTGTTTGCGACGTGCGATGTCATTGTCGTCGTAGAGCAGTAGGGCGTAGCTACGTTTACCATCACGACCTGCACGACCAGCCTCCTGGTAGTATGCCTCAAGGGTGTCGCAAGGGGTATAGTGTATCACATAGCGCACGTCGCTCTTGTCGATACCCATACCAAAGGCGTTGGTGGCCACCATCACCTCGGTATCGCCACGTTGCCACTCATCCTGGCGCATGGAGCGTTCGAGTGAGGGTAGTCCTGCGTGGTAGAAGCTCGCCTTGAAGCCCCTGTTTTTCAGTGCTTGAGCCATCTCCTCGCACTTTTCTCGTGTGGTGGCATAGATGATTCCTGAGCCCTTGACGCTCTCGATGACACGCACGACTTGCTCAAATTTATCGCTGGTCTTGCGAACTACGTACGAGAGATTTGGACGTGCAAAACTTGTGCGCAACACTCGTTCATGGTCGAAGCCGAGTTGATGCATTATATCTTTGGCAACAACCTCAGTAGCCGATGCGGTAAGGGCTAAGAATGTGGCGTTAGGGACCATCTGACGCACCTCTGCACTGCGAAGGTAGGATGGGCGAAAGTCGTAGCCCCATTGCGATATACAGTGAGCCTCGTCAACAACGATAAATGCTACATTCATGCGCTTAAGACGGAGTCTAAAGGCATCAGTAGCAAGGCGTTCGGGTGATATGTATAGTAGCTTAACGTCGCCAAATGTGCAGTTGTCAAGCGCCGCCTCGATACGGTGTGAGTCGAGGCCTGAGTGGACTGCTACGGCAGATACTCCACGACGACGAAGGTTGTCGACCTGATCCTTCATTAGGGCGATGAGTGGAGTGATTACGATGGTAAGTCCCTCAACGGCCAGAGCAGGTACCTGGAAAGTTATTGACTTACCGCCTCCTGTGGGCATAAGAACCAGGGTGTCGTGGCCAGAGAGTACCGACTCGATAATTTCACGCTGCATGGGGCGGAACTCGCTGAAGCCCCACCATTTAGTAAGCACCTCGTCAATCGAGGTGGTAACACTATATTTGAATTGCTGATTCACAGCACAAAGATAAAAAAAAATAGTGACGTTTTGAATTTTTTTGCTACCTTTGCACCGAAACTGTGACTTTAGATGAGACTTAAGACTCAATACAAGGTTCGTGAGATGGCTGGCGAGCACGTCGTGATTATGCAGGGCCAGCTCGGTAGTGACCTAACACGCATCATCTCGCTGAATGAGAGCGCCCTCTATCTTTGGACGAGTCTCCAGGGGCGTGAGTTTAGCGTTGAGGATGCTGCAAAGCTACTCGTCGAGTGCTACGATATCGACAAAGAGCAGGCGCTGGCCGATGCTCAGCGATGGGTAGATAAGTTGGCGCAGTGCGCTCTTGTTGAGGGTTAATGTAAACTAAGTTTGTGGGGGATGAAGCTACGTCGTGCGATATATGCAGTGGTGCTGATGGCTATCTACGTGATTGCCACAGTCTGCTCGTCTACATCTATTCTCTTGTGCGACCACCATCACCACCATCATACTGCCGATGAGCTTGTTGCAGAGCACGACCACCACGGTGAGGCGTGTAGCTGCCACGGCCTAAGCTTTGAGTCTATCTGTTGCGACCATCACCACACTATCCTTGGTGAGAATCACACCGACTATATTTCCAGCTCGCACCGCTACGATTCACGCAGTGCTGAGCGAGATTTGTTGGTCGCTTTTCCCGCTGTTATCTCGGTGGCTATCAATGAGCTACCTACCCTTATACCTACCGACATCGATCGTTCGTTGGGCGATGAATCGTGGCCGCTTGTGGCGGCATTTATCTCGCACGAGTCTTTGCGTGCACCTCCAGCCCTTGTCTAACAGGGTTAATATTACTGTGCGACAGCCTCGGTGAGGTTGTGGTAAATAAAATCTACTATATGTCTGATTTACAGACATTCAGACGTAAAAATAAGGGAGAATATGAAAAAATCAATTATTATACTTTTGACAATGTTGTGCCTTCCGTTTATGGTGTCGGCACAGCGTCTTACGGGTAAGGTTGTAGATGCAACAACCCAGCAGGCACTCATCGGTGCCTCGCTCTTCTGGAAGAATACAACAGCAGGTGCAACAACATCTGCAACAGGAGAGTTTACTATCAAGCGTGTTCATGGCTTCGAGACATTGGTAATCAACTATTTGGGTTACGATACCCTTGAGATGGAGATTAACGATAAGGATGTCAACAATATCACCATCGAGCTTCAGCCCTCGGCCGTAGATATCGACGCCGTGGTTATCGAGAGCGCACAGCGTGGCAACTACGCTAAGTCGAGTGGTATTACTCGTGACGAGCAGATTTCGTTTGCTGGTCTCTGTAAGATGGCCTGCTGCTCACTTGCCGAGTCGTTCGAGAATTCAGCCTCAGTAACAGTGGGTTACAGCGATGCTATCTCGGGTGCTCGACAGATTAAGATGCTCGGCTTGGCGGGTACATACACACAGATTTTGGACGAGAACCGCCCAATCATGCAGGGCGCAGGTGCTGCCTATGGCCTTAGCTACACCCCAG
>JAGCLX010000092.1 GCA_017646785.1 Alistipes sp. | reverse complement strand
GAGTTCGAGCAGATGGAGATGCAGTTCTTCGTGCAGCCTGGCACAGAGATGCAGTGGTGGAGCGAGTGGAAGGAGACACGTATGGCTTGGCACCGCGCCCTTGGCTTCGGTGATGAGAACTACCGCTTCCACGACCACGACAAGCTTGCGCACTATGCAAATGCAGCTACAGATATCGAGTTCAACTTCCCCTTCGGCTTCAAGGAGGTGGAGGGTATCCACTCACGTACCGACTTCGACCTCGGTCGTCACCAGGAGTTCTCAGGTAAGAAGATTCAGTACTTCGACCCCGAGCGTGGCGAGAGCTATGTACCCTATGTTGTTGAGACCTCTATCGGTGTTGACCGTATGTTCTTGCAGATCATGTCTGCTGCCTACACCGAGGAGAAGCTCGAGAATGGTGAGGAGCGCGTAGTATTGCGCATACCTGCAGCCCTTGCTCCTACAAAGGTTGCCGTTATGCCATTGGTTAAGAAGGATGGTCTTCCAGAGGTGGCACGCCAGATTATCGACGACCTCAAGTATGACTACACTGTAGTATATGACGAGAAGGACTCTATCGGTAAGCGCTACCGCCGTCAGGATGCTATCGGTACACCTTTCTGTGTGACTGTAGACCACGACACACTCACCGATGGCATGGTTACTGTTCGCCACCGCGACACTATGCAGCAGGAGCGTGTTAAGATTGAGGATTTGCGCGCTATGGTAGAGAAGGCGGTATCATTCCGCGAGCTCTTCAAAAAAATTAAGGCATAGCCGATGCCCAGACTCATTGCCATAGACTACGGCACTAAGCGTACGGGCCTTGCTGTTACCGACCCACTTGGTATCATCGCCTCGCCACTCGAGACGGTGGATACCAAGAAGTTGGAGCGCTACTTGGCTGAGTACTTCGCTAAGGAGGATGTGTCGACCATCGTTGTGGGCTACCCCCGCCAGATGAATGGCGCTCCCTCGGAGACGATGCGTTACATACAGCCGCTTATGGGTCGTCTGCGTCATGCTTATCCCGACAAGCAGGTTGTGCCCTACGACGAGCGCTTCACCTCGGTGCTTGCTCAGCGTACCATTCGCGAGAGTGGCATAGGCAAGATGGCGCGCCGCGACAAGAGCCTTGTAGATAAGGTGTCGGCGGCAATCATCCTGCAGGACTACATGGCATCTATGAATGATTTTAGATAGGGTAGAATACTGACTACTAATTGCTAATTACTCATTGCTAATTGATAATATGATTTATCCAATCGTAATATATGGCTCGCAGATTTTGCGTAACGAGTCTGAGGTTATCACTCCCGAATACCCCGAGCTCAAGAAGCTTATCGAGGATATGTGGATTACCCTTGGCGAGGCTGAGGGTGTGGGTCTTGCAGCACCACAGATTGGCAAGAACATCCGCCTCTTCATCGTCGACTGCACACCCTGGGGTGAGGACGATCCCACATTGGCAGACTTCAAGCGCGTATTCATCAACGCCGAGATATATGAGGTGTCGGAGGAGACATCGCTCTTCGAGGAGGGTTGCCTCTCTATCCCCGGCATCCATGAGAATGTGCGCCGCCCTGTAACCATCCGCATGCGCTACCTCGATGAGAACTTCGTGGAGCATGACGAGGAGTTCACTGGCAAGCCTGCGCGCGTTATTCAGCACGAGTACGACCACATCGAGGGTAAGGTCTTCACCGACCACCTTGCACCCTTGCGCCGCAACCTCATAAAGAACAAGTTGCAGAAAATGGCGCGTGGCTCGTATCGTGCAGCCTACAAAACTAAGCGATAATTTCTCGTGATAAGCCGCAATCTGCGGCCCATACCTAAAGTAAGACCCAACGGGATAGTACAAATAGTACACCCGTGGGGTCTTTTTTGTGTTCCTGTGAGTATTCACTATATAATGGTATATTGTTGCGATAGGTCTTTATGCTTATTTTATTGTTATTTTAGTTGAATTAATTTTGATTAGTCGAATTAAAATATTATATTTGTATTCGGAAATAAATGTCTAACTTAAAAAAACATCAATTATGAAGAAGTTTTTACTTTTGGCAGTAGCAGTTGTTTTTGCTACATCAGCATTTGCTCAGGATTATAAGAACTCTATCGGTTTGCGCCTTGGTTACGGTGCAGAGGTTCAGTACGAGCGTCACTTCTCTGACAAGAACTACCTCGAGGCTAACCTTGGTCTCTATGGTTTCGACGTATTTGACGTAAACGCAACTTACAACTGGAATCTTTGCGAGTGGGATTGGACTCCTAGCGCAGGTAAGTGGTTCCTCTCTGCAGGTGTTGGTGCTTCAGTAGCTGTGGCTCGTCAGTACTTCAACCTTGGTGTTGCTGGTGATGTTGCTTTCGGTATCCGCTTCAACAAGCCCGTAACCCTCTCACTCGACTATCGTCCTACAATCTTCCTTCTCAAGAATTGGGGTTCAGGTTTTGCGGGTGTAGGTCTTACATGTACTTACAACTTCTAATTTGTTGATATAAGGGGTCATCTGCGACCTCTCAATCAATAGCCAGAATGGGACGTACGTCAAGTACTACCCATCCTGGCTATTTTCATGTCGAGGCCACATCTAACCCCTTCTATCAACAAATCGTCTTGAAAACCGGACTGTCATTCTGAACGTAGTGAAGAATCTCCTGGTTGGTGCGACTGTTCGCTGATGTGAAGACCTTGAGATCTTTCGCTACGTTCATAGAGACAAAGAATAAAAGCCGTCTATGGATTACCCATTGGCGGCTTTTTTATTGAATATACCCTTCGATATATAACGGCGCATAAGTAGAAGATAGCGCGACTGCGCAGGACGGTGCGTAAGACACAATAGCAGCGTGGCTACCCACTTCATCACCTCGCCCAAGTAGAGCTTCGCTAAGCGTCTGTTCTGCACGGCGCGAGTATGCTGGCTGATGCCCACGTTCATTGCCAGGCGTGTGAAGTAGTCGCGCGTAAGCTTCTCGGGGGGAATGATGTGATACATAACAGCGCGTGGTACATAGTATACCTTATATCCATGATTTGCTATGCGTTCGAAGAGGTCGCTCTCCTCGCCACCTAAAAGGCGTTTGCCCGTGCGGCCAAGGGATGTGTTGAAGACCCCAATGGTAGTAAATAGCCTGCTGCGCATAGCCATGTTGCCTCCACCGGGGATGCGACCCGAAGGAAAGAGTCTTACATCGCTACCAAAGTCCATGGGGTTGGCGATAGGCTGCTCGGTGTAGCGCGACATCCATCGTGGGCGCCCCGTGGGGTACTCCGCGATGATTGTGCCTCCCGCAGCCATAGCGTCGGGGTGTTGGTCGAAGAGCTCTATATATGCCGTTACGAACTCCTCGACTATGCGCTCATCATCGTCGATAAAGGCTACGATATCGCCACGACTAGCTGCGATGCCCGCATTTCGGGCGTGCGATAAACCCTGATTTGGCTCAAAGACGTAGCGTATGTTGAGCGCTTTATGCTCACTCTGAAATGCCTCTACGCGCTGGCGGGTGTTGTCCGCAGAGTTGTTGTCCACAACGATGCACTCCCATGTCGATAGCTCGGCACTCTGCATAGCAACAGAGCCCAGCGTAACCATGAGTTGCTCGGCACGATTGTAGGTTGCTATGACAAGTGACAATCTAATCATAGTGCAAATATAGGTAATTTACGCAAAATAAACTATCTTTGTAGCTATGAAATACAATATTGTTATATTCGACTTGGATGGCACGCTGCTAAACACCATAGGTGATTTGGCTGCGTCGGTAGACTATGTTATGCGTTCGCGCAACTTGCCTGAGCATACCGATGCTGAGTATCGCCAGATGGTGGGAGGTGGCATCAAACGCCTCGTGGAGCGTGCCCTGCCCGCAGAGTTGGCTGCAAATGAGGCATACGTTGAGGAGTGTGTGGCGCAGTTCCGTCGCTACTATGTAGACAATATCGACCGTCACACCGTGCCCTATGAGGGTATGTGCGAGCTGTTGCGTCGCCTACGTCGGGAGGGTGTCGAGGTGGCTGTGGCTTCGAACAAGTTTCAGCATGGCACGGACCGCCTCGTGGCGAAGTTCTTTGGCGATGTAGACTTCGTGGCCATTGAGGGTAATCGCGAGGGCGCACCCCTCAAGCCCGACCCTCAGATAGTGAATAACATCCTTCAAAAAGCTGGCGTGGAGCATGCCAAAGCCATCATGATTGGTGACTCGGGCATAGACATACGCACGGCCGCTGCCGCGGGTATCGACTCGATAGGTGTGGCGTGGGGCTTCCGCTTTGCTGATGAGCTCTACGAAGCTGGCGCAGAGAGGGTTGTCACAACTGTCGCAGAGCTCGAGGCTCAGCTGTTTGCAGAGGTTTAGGCGTGGCAGTAGCGTTGCACACACTCGGCGGTGATGCGCTCATCGCTGAGTATGATAAGGCGCTCCACGACGTTGTGTAGCTCGCGGATGTTGCCAGTCCATGGACAGCGAGAGAGTACCTCCACAGCATCGCGGTCTATCATCTTGCGCTCTATCTCGTGACGAGAGCATATCTCGGTGATGAAGTGGTCGACAAGCAGGCCTATGTCACCCTGGCGCTCACGTAGCGGGGGTACGTCTATCTCTATGACGCTAAGGCGGTGATATAGATCTTCGCGAAAGTTGCCCAGGCGTATCTCGTTGCGTATATCTTTGTTCGTCGCTGCCACAACGCGTACGTTAACAGCAATATCCCTATCGCCACCCACACGCGTGATTTTATTCTCTTGCAGCGCGCGGAGCACCTTCGCTTGTGCCGAGAGCGACATGTCGCCAATCTCATCCATGAAGAGCGTGCCTCCATCAGCTAATTCAAACTTGCCTTTGCGTTGTCTTACGGCAGAGGTGAACGAGCCCTTCTCGTGCCCAAAGAGTTCACTCTCAATAAGTTCGGAAGGTATGGCGGCGCAGTTGACCTCTATGAATGGTGCAGTGGCGCGGTTGCTCTTGTGGTGCAGCCAGCGCGCAACAAGCTCCTTGCCCGTGCCGTTTTCTCCCAGTACCAATACGCGAGCATCGGATGGTGCTACGCGGCGTATCATGTCGCGGACATGCTCTATAGCGTCGGAATTGCCGATGATGGGCTGTGTGGCATAGTTCGTGTTTTTACTCTGCTGGCGGGTGCTGCGCCGCATGATGTTGCACGTGTTGCCCTCATCCTCGCTATCGATGCTGCGTAGCGTCTCCAGCAGACGGTTCATGTCTATGGGCGGTGTGAGGTAGTCAATGGCACCGTGGCGCAGAGCAGCAATGGCGGACTCGATGTTGGGCGTGCGCGCGACGACGATGGCTGGAATATCTATCTCATCTAACGAAAACTCACCATCGACAATAGCCACGTCGAAGTGTCGTGAGCGACATAGTTCCGTGGCGAGCGATATGCTCTCTGCCTCGGTGGTGGTGAAGTTCTCGAAGTTGAGGCGCTCGTGCAGTGAGTTGAGCATACTTTTGGACTCGGAAAGGAGTAAAATTTTTATCATAGTTTGCTTTTGTGAATAATTTGCATTTACTTTGTAGAACCAAATTGCGATTAAAGATGCTGCCTTTCGACGTATTGTGCAAGTGCTCATCTGCAACATGACCCTAATTTATAGCGATAATGGACCAAATCAAAAATTTAAGGGTTGTGGGTAATCATAGAAACATGTGTAACAATGAAAAAAAACTATAATTTCACTCGTCAAAAGCTCTATCTGCCAGAGTATGGACGTCATATCCATGAGATGGTAGATTCGCTGCTCGAGATTGAAGATAGAACCGAACGTACGCGACAGGCTAAGGCTGTGATTGCCGTGATGGGCAACCTCAATCCTATGCTACGCGATACCGAGGACTTTAAGCATAAGCTTTGGGACCACCTTTTCATAATGTCCGACTTTAGACTGGATGTCGACTCTCCGTATGCACAACCTTCACGCCAAGATTTGATGATAATGCCACAAAAACTGCACTACCCACAGTCGCGCATTACATTTAAGCACTATGGTAAGTATCTGCATCAGCTGGTGGATAAGGTGGCCAAGGAGTCGAAGCAGACAAATGTTGAGGGTGAGATGATAAACCTCGCACGCTACATGCGAGCTAAAAGCTACGAGTATAACAACGAGCACCCCAACAATGAGTCTATCGTGCGTGATATACGCATCATGGCGGATGATGAGTTGGATGTGGACTTATCGGTAATCACCAACATGCGTAGCGAGTATCGAGCTAACGCGCAGCAGCGTACACAGAAGCGCGGTAAGCAGCAGGTACAGAAACACTGCAATGCCCGCAAGGTGGTAAAGGGCGGCGGTAAGCCCCAGCAGCGTCACAGCCAGAGTAAGTAGCGGCAGAGGGACGTAGGTAGGAAAACGATTTTATAGTGATTTTATAATGAAGAGATTGCTTTATGCCATCGCAGCGGTGGCGATATTATTCAGTTCGTGTAGCCAGAAGAGTGAGTCAAATACATCTGTATCTGGTCGTTTTGTTGGTAGTGGCGTAGACTCGGTGTATCTGGAGCGCATATCAGATAAGTTTGATAAGTCGGAGCGCGTAGCTGGCGTGCAACTCGCTGAGGATGGCGCATTTAACTTTGATTTTAATGTGGCAGAGGGCGAGGAGCCTCGATTTTACCGCCTGACATTTGCTAATAAGTGTCGTCCCGTTACGCTTGTTGTAGCGTCGGGCGATGAGATTAAGTTGGAGTCGGCTGGTAACATCTTCCTAAACTACCGCGTTGAGGGCTCTGAGGAGTCTGCTCTTATTGCGGAGTTCTGTCATGACTATTTCGCCGAGGCAGATGAGTTGGCAAATATCGCCGATATCCTTCTTCGTGAGTCGGGTCGCGATGCAAAGTTGGAGCGCAGGGCATACGACTTGGCTCGTAATGCTATGCTTGCGCAGGTGCGCTTTGTTGGCTCACACCAGTCAAACCTTGCTTCTATCTACGCTTTGCGCCACCGTGTTGCCGAGCAGTATATACCTCAGCTCGATGGTCAGGGTGTGAACATCGTGCACTATCGTTCGGTGTTGGAGGGTATCAAGGAGGCTTATCCCAACTCGCCTTATATCGCAATTTTGGAACGTAATATAGCTGAAAGCGAGGCTGTTGCGCGATTGATTGAGGAGGTGGCAGAGGTAAACTATCCCGAGTTGGAGTTAACCGATATATATGGCACAAAGCATAAGCTCTCGGATTTGGAGGGTAAGGTGGTGTTGCTCTACTTCTGGTCGGCACTTAATCCTATGTGTAACAACCACAATGCCGATTTGAAGTCGCTCTACGAGAAGTATCACGACAAGGGCTTCGAGGTGTATCATGTGTCGGTAGACGGTGATAAGCAGGTGTGGATTGAGGCGACAACAGCACAGAAGCTCCCATGGCCTACGCTATATACTGCGGGTGATGTGCGCGTGGTTGACCTATACAATGTCGTGAAAATTCCCACTACTTATATCATTAGCCGCAAGGGTGATATTGCCGAGGTTGCGGAGAATGTCAAGGATATTGAGCGAGAGGTTAAGCGTCTGTTGTAGAGTGTAGAATGGTATATTTCGTTTCGGACATACACCTTGGTGGTGGAGGTGCTGAGCACTCTAAGCGTGCTGAGCGTGCCTTTTGTCGTTGGCTCGATGAGGTTGCCAAGGACGCTAAGGCTGTATACCTCTTGGGTGATATCTTCGACTTTTGGTTTGAGTATCAGACTGTTGCACCACAGGGATATGTGAGGGTGTTGGGCCGACTTGCCGAACTCGCGGATAGGGGCGTCGAGGTGGTGTTCTATGCTGGTAACCACGATATGTGGTGCTTGGACTACCTTACGCGCGAATGTGGTGTGAGAGTGGTGTATAACCCTCAGGTTGAGGTGGTTGCTAATCGTAAAATACACCTTGCGCATGGTGATAATATGAACATCGGGGGTCAGCCTATGCTTAGGTTCATGAATGCGCTGTTTCGCAGTAGCGTGGCGCGCTGGATGTTCCGTTGGTTAATACACCCCGATATAGCCTTACGTCTGGGTCGTAAGTTTAGTGGTAAGTCGCGCAAGTCGCACGGCATGGAGCTACCCTCGGAGAGTGTCCTCGACCCGTTGGTTGAGTATGCCGAGGCTCACCATAGAGAGCATGCTGATGTGCAGACTTATATATTTGGACACATGCACATCCCTGGACGTAGGGTAGTAGATGGCGCCGATGTGCTATTTTTGAGCGACTGGTCACGCGAGGTGGCGACATATGCCCAAATGGATGGTAATGGAGTAGAACTAAAGAGATTTAATATCGATGAAACAATATCTTGAGCTTCTTGATAAGATATGCCGCGATGGCGTTGTGCGTGACGACCGCACGGGAACAGGCACAAAGGGCATCTTTGGCTATCAGATGCGCTTCGACCTTAGCGATGGCTTTCCGCTGCTCACCACAAAGCGTGTATTTTTGAAGGGCGTAATACATGAGTTATTGTGGTTCCTGAAGGGTGATACCAACATTAAGTACCTGGTGGACAATGGTGTACACATATGGGATAGTGACGCTTTCCGCTACTACAATGAGTTGTGTGTGAAGCACGGCGTGTTGCCCGTTGATAAGGATACGTTCCTTGGTGCGTTGGGTGTAGACTCACCTATCGAGGGTTATAAGTTCGGAGATTTGAACCATGTGTATGGCTATCAGTGGCGCAGCTGGCCCAAGGCTAATGGCGAGTCTATCGACCAGATAAAGGAGGTCATCGAGACCATAAAGAAGAACCCTTCATCACGTCGTATGATAGTTTCGGCATGGAACGTGGCGGATGTGGGTGGCATGGCATTGCCTCCATGTCACACGATGTTCCAATTTTTTGTTGCCGAGGGTAAGTTGTCGTGTCAGTTGTATCAGCGTAGTGGTGATGTCTTTTTGGGTGTGCCCTTTAACATCGCGTCGTATGCGCTTATGACGATGATGATAGCTAAGGAGTGTGGCTTGGAGGCTGGTGAGTTTATCCATACGCTTGGTGATGCACATCTATATCTTAACCACCTTGACCAGGCTGCTGAGCAGTTGTCGCGTGACACGCGAGCGTTGCCTCGCATGACGCTAAAGGGTGATAACAGGTCTATTTTTGACTATACATACGACGACTTTGTGCTGGAGGGCTACGATCCTCATCCAGCTATCAAAGCACCTTTATCATTTTAATAACGTTTGTTGACTTATGGTAAGCATTATCGTTGCCATCGCGCAGAATGGCACTATCGGAGATAAGAACTCGCTCTTGTGGCACATCAAGGAGGATATGCGCTTCTTCCGTACGACGACCTCAGGTCACCCCGTGATTATGGGTCGTAAGACCTTCGAGTCGCTCGGCTCAAAGCCACTACCTAAGCGTACTAACATCGTTATCACACGTGCCGATAGGGAGTTTGAGGGTGCGCTCACTGCACACTCGTTGGAGGAGGCTATCCGCATGGCGGGTGATGACAAGGAGATATTCATCATGGGTGGTGCGCAGATATACCGCGAGGCGCTGGCTGTGGCTGATAGAATGTATATCACGCATGTAGAGCGTGACTACGAGGGTGATACCGCCTTTCCCGAGATTGACTACTCGCAGTGGCGACTTGTAGATGTAGTGCGCCATGAGCGTGGCGAGGAGTATGAGTCGCCATTCGAGTTCAGAACATACGATAGAGCATAAGTTGTCTAACAAGGCTACTTTGTCGTTACGCTCGCTCTCAAAATGCTCATTTACGCCGAGTAAACTCCGCTTTTTCGAGCTTCGCAAGCCTAAAATTAGCTCTTGTTATACAACTTCTAAATAAGTAGAGGATGTCCACAAAACTTTTCGGACATCCTCTATTCGTTGTTCTATATATGTTTGGTCTTGCTGTGATGGCTATTTCAGTGAGATAGCTACACGCAGTATCTACTCCTTCTCTCCACTGCTTACCTCCTCCCTCTTTCGTTTGGCGCGAGGCTTGCGCCCGCTACGGCGCAGCGCCTCGGCGATTATCCACTGCAGCTGACCATTCACCGAGCGAAACTCGTCGGCCGCCCAATGTTCGAGGGCATCCATAGTCTCGCCATCTATGCGCAGGACAAAACTGCGTGTGTTGGTCTCCTTCGTAGCCATGCCTTTAGTTGTGGAGTGTTCCAGTGTTTACAACGGGCTGTGCTGCCTCATCAGCGCACAACACAACAAGAAGGTTGCTTACCATTGCTGCCTTGCGCTCCTCATCAAGCTCCACTATCTCATCCTCACTCAAACGGTTGAGGGCGATTTTAACCATTGACACAGCACCTTCTACAATCTTCTCGCGTGCCGAGATGATGGCGTCTGCCTGCTGACGGCGTAGCATGGCTGCGGCAATCTCGGGTGCGTATGCGAGGTAGTTGAGACGCGCCTCGACAATCTCGATGCCCGCCATAGATAGACGCTCGCTAAGCTCCTCGGTGAGCTTCTCGTTGATCTCGTCACCTCCCGAGCGGAGTGTTACCTCCTTACCTTCGCTATTAGAGTTCTCGTCGTAGGCATACATGCCTGCAACCTGTCGTAGTGCTGAGTCACTCTGCACAGCAACGAAGTTCTCCAAGACGTTCATGCGTGCTGATGAGCCTGCTGCAACCATATCTGTTGGTGCGTCAATCTCGAAGACTGCCTTATATGCACCGTTGCGGTTGATGCGCCACACCACAACCAGACCAATCAGAATGGGGTTACCCGCCTTGTCGTTAACCTTGATGGGATCGACATTTAGGTTACGCGCACGAAGCGACAGCTTCTTTGATGAGAGAAGTGGATTAACCCACCAAAAACCTGTCTCGTAGAAGGTGCCGCGGTAGTTGCCAAAGAAGAGGAATACGCGCGACTCATTAGGCTCAAGCATTTTGTATCCAATCATCATGATGACAGAGGCAAGTGAGCATACGACAAGTAAGACTATTGCTGCTGCAGGAGTAGTGTCATACGAACGGTCGAGCCATGTCACCGATAGAACAACGCCCGCGATGAAGCATAGGTGGATGAGAATGGCCAAGAAACCATTAATTTTTAGACCTTTGTAGTTGTAATTCTCCATACTGAATAAAGTATTAAGTGTTAGACATATTTCACGTGTGTGAGTGATATCATTATGATATTACAAAGATAGTGTAAAATAGTTGTAACTACAAAATATTTTCGGTATTTTTTTCTGGTCTATTTTGCGACTGTGTTGTGCAAGTGGGATGTTGCGTGGCGTAAGTGGTGGGGTATACAAAAAAAACAGACGACCTAAAGCCGTCTGTTGTGCTGGTGTGTAAGTCGGGATACCGGGATTCGAACCCGGGGCCTCCAACTCCCGAAGCTGGCGCGCTAACCGGACTGCGCTACATCCCGAACATTCTGGTGGTGCGGGCTGATGCGGTAATCCCGTCGCCAACCACCTCTAAGAAAAAAGGTCGTATTGCTACGACCTCTGTTTTCTGTCGGGATACCAGGATTCGAACCTGGGACCCCCTGCTCCCAAAGCAGGTGCGCTAACCGGACTGCGCTACATCCCGTAAAATTTCGACGTGCAAAAGTAAGGTAAATATTTCAATACACCAAATATTTTGACACTTTTTTTTGAAAAATTGCTCTTTGCTCGCCTAAACACATTTTACATCCCGCGCGTGTGTGGCTAACATGTAAATCTATCACCCGCTATCACGCTGCATGAGCGCTGCTACCTCTCGCCCTTGAAGCGGTCGAGGAAGGCGATGAGTGAGGTGTCGCTATCCGTGAGCCCGAACTTCTGGCGCAGGCGTGAGCGAGCTACGTTGATGCTACCTGTGCTCTGGTGTGTGATGTTGGCAATCTCCTTTGTCGAGAGGTTCATGTGTATGAGGGTGCACAGCTTACGCTCGTTCTTTGTGAGGTTGGGAAACTCCTTGAGTAGGTTATCGAAGAATACGTCGTTCATGCCCACGAGGGTTGTCTCCACCTCCACCCAGTCGCCATTGCCTGTGTGTTGTTGCATCTGTCTGATAATGCGGCGTAGCTCGGTGCGCATCTCCTTGTTGTCGGTGATGTTAATGGCGTTGTTAAGTACCTCGGAGAGTTTATCCATGTTGGTTTGCTCTTGGTATTGCTGCAGGCGCTGAACCTTGATAATCTCGTTTTTGTAGTTTATATCCTGCTCGGCCTGGCGGCGTTGTAGCTCTCTGTTCTTGCGCTCAAGGCGGTAGCGCGAGTAGACCAGTGCAACAATGCCCACGGTAATCACAAGGCCGAAAATTAGGAAGTAGAGCATAAGTCGACCCTTCTCCTGCTGCAACTGGTGGTGCTCCTCAAGAAGACGACGCTCCTCGGCGGCACGCTCCATCTCCAGGTCGGTGATAAGCATGGATAGCTCCACAACGTTCGAGGCGCTGTGCTGGTAGGTGTATATCTCTGCGAACTTCATCAATGCCTCGTATGCCTCCGCATAGAGCCCCGCCGAGTAGTATATATCCTGCAATAGAAAGTAGGAGTGTACGTTCTTGGAGTTGAAGTCCTTGCTGTCGAGAAGCTCTACCGAGCGGTTTAGGCTCTCGATGGCTTGCTGCACATCTCCGATGTTAAGGTTATAGAAGCCCAATGCGGCATAGTAGTAACCCTCCTCCTTAAAGTTGCTAATCAGCCCTTTGACTATATTTAAGTAGTGTTCCGATGCCTCGGTGTCCTGCTGCTGGAGCTTGTACATAGACATGTTGAGATAGAGATTGACCAGGAGGTCGTTGAACTCATACTCCTCGCATATCTCCACAGCCTGTGCCACGATAGTGTCAATCTGCTCGATGGACTCTTGATAGGTGAAATGGGTGTTCAGAGCCCTTACGGTCTGGTGTGCCTGCTCCCTGCCGTCGTAAGTTGACGCCACATGGTGGTTATACTCCATGGCCATGTCGTAGTCCTTGTGGTAGAAGTAGATAACCTGTTCAAGCACAAGGTATGCCTCGCGCAGTGAGTCCTCGTCGTCATGTGTAGATGTCATGTCGAGTACGGCTATAGCGTTGCTGTAGGCTTTGTGGTAGTCGCCAATGCGAAGATAGAGTCTGCTTAGATTTGCCTTTGTCTCTATGAGTTTTGCTGTGTTACTCGCGCGCATATACATATTATGTGAGTGCTCGAGTAGCTCAACGGCACAGAGATAGTGGTGTAGGGTGGTTTCGCTGTAGGTTGCGAGGAAGTCGTAGACCTCCGCAACCTCTGCGCTTGCCAGTGTTGGGTCGGTAATTGATATGATTGCCTCGGCATACTCGGCAGCCTTAGTCTGATCTGTGGTGCGATAGTGGGTAAACATGTCGAGGTTGTGCTCAATACTGTTATCAGTGTGTGCTGCCCAACCTCTATTTGGCACTGTAAATAACAGTATCAGGAGGAGTATGTATGGTAAATGTGTGATACGCAAGTTGTTATAGTACATAATATGCTGTATATAAATGTTTTATTATAAAATGTTATACAAATGTAATAATTATTTCCCAAAATGTTATACTAAAATAATAGAATTTTATACAGAAAAAACCTTTCATTAGATTAACTTTGTGTAACAAAAGAACCGAAAACTAAAAAAACGATGATTGATATGAAAAAACTTATGTTTACATTGTTCGGTCTGTGTGCGCTCGTAGCATGCAACAACGAGACTCCAGACCCCGAGCCACTGCCTCCTGCACCAAGCAAGAGTGGTATTAATATTGTGGTGGACGAGAGCCGTCTTACAGCTTATCAGGTTATATATAGTATATACCCCGAGGATGTGGATGCACACTTCTACTGCGACGTTATGTCTAAGGCTCGTTGGGAGAGCGCCGATGTAAACGCTATAAAGGCTGAGTTTGACGAGGCATTGCGCAACTACGCAAGAATGACCGAGTCGACCTATGAGGAGGTGTGTGAGCAGATGCTCTTTAAGGGTAACCAGGAGAACTATCTTAGCAACGCTGGTTACCGTGAGAACACCGACTTCGTAATCTACGCATTCTACTGGAATGACGAGGAGCTTACCAAGGATAATGTATATGTAACAGAGTTCCGCACCCCTGCACACGTAGACTCTACCGAAAACGTAGCAATCGCGATGGAGTGTGTCGACCCATACGAGATGACCGTGGTGTGCACACCTACCGAGGGCGTTGAGGAGTATTACTACTACTTTGCTGAGACGACAAAGGTTGAGGCTATGCTCGCGCAGTTGGAGGATAAGAACGCCTATATGTCATACCAGGCTATGAACGTGGGCATCAAGCACTCTGGTGTGCAGACCTTGTCACAGAAGGGACTTAAGCCCGAGACCTCATATACCGCACTCGTGATGCTTATCGACAAGAAGGGTAACCGAGCACAGGTGTCTGCATCGGAGGCCACCGTGGCGGTTCAGCAGAATGAGTTTGTTGAGTCGGAGCTATTCGAGAGTCTGCTTGGTGAATGGTCGGGTGTTCAGACCATCACTGATGGATATGCAGAGCCCGTAGTGTCGGAGTTTACCGTAAACATCGTTGCTGAGGTTGAGGGTTATGACTATGATTACCGTGCTAATAACCAGCTTGTTGCATTGGTTGACGGTTGGTGTAATATCGCCTATTACAGCATTGCCGACCTCGTGGAGTATGAGATTGAGGATCCCGAGTTGAAGTGGGGCCCCAAGTGGGTGCTCGACATCGCTGAGGGTGACGTTGTGACTATTGATGGCTACGCTCGCCACTCGGTTGTGGGCTGGATGTTCTTTGGTGATTGCTTCATGTTCAGCGCCGACTACACAACTCAGGGTGTGACTGTGGACACAACACTCGGCGTGGCGCTCTCGGAGGATGGCAACACATTGACAATCTCGTCACCCGTTGCTAACAGCTACCCATCACTCGTATATAACTTCGAGGGTTATGGTTGGATGGCATACTACTATGGTGCATCGGATATTGTCCTTACGCGAAAATAACTTTATGAACGACTAATTGTTTGAATTATATTAGCTAAAACTACATACTATGAAAAAGCTTGCATTACTTTTCTTGTCAGCCCTTTGCTTTGGACTTATGGGTTGCGAACCAGAACCAGCTCCTACTCCTGACCCTACTCCCGATCCTACACCAGAGGAGGTTCAGCCAACTATTACGCTCGAGAAGGGCTTGGAGAATGTTAACTCAGTGACATTTACCGTTGCTACTACCGATGCTACAGAGGCTCGCTACATGGTACTTCTCGACGAGGAGGAGGCTCCATCTCTCGACACTATCATGGCTGAGGGTGTTGCCGTTGAGCTTACCGAGGGTAAGGCTGAGGTTAAGGCCGAGGGTCTTGAGGCAGAGACAAGCTACAAGGTTGTTGCTGCCGCTAAGAACGTAACCAAGGTTGCTGGCTCTAATACTCTATATGTTACCACTACTGCTCAGGCGCAGGTGGAGCTCGATGTTGAGCTTGTACAGGTGGCACACACCTCTATCAACTTCCGCTACACCGTAGCTAATGCCGAGAAGGTTGCTTACCTCGTGCAGAACGCTACAAAGGAGATTCCCGAGGCATCGGAGGTTATTAGAAAGGGTGATGAGTTGGATCCCGAGTCAAAGGAGGCTGTAGAGGTTAAGGATCTTGACCCCTCAAAGGAGTATGTCTTGTTGGTAGCTGCTGAGGGCGCTGGCAAGTGTGTCATGGTCCAGGAGGCTTTCACAACTAAGGATGATCCATCGAATGTTATCGAGCATAACTACACTCGCGTTAGAGGTTCTAAGTATAGCTCTAACTACTTCATTATGTTCTCATACGAGGATGCTAACGAGGCTGATAACTTCGCATACAACGATAAGACCTTGAGCCTCGACTTCTATGGTGACCCTGAGAAGGATTACCTCCCCGCAGGTACCTACGAGGTTAAGGAGTCTACAGATTTCCCATGCGTAAACTGCATGAAGTACTCTACTTATGGCTATGATAATGGTGTGCTCCTCAAGTCTGGTGTTGTGGAGGTGGCTATCGACCCCGAGACTAAGGCGTATACATTTGCTATAGATGTACAGCTTAAGGATGGCCGCCACTTGGTTGCTAACTACACTGGTGATGTGGATAATATGCCCGTTATAGACATCGTTACCGTTACTACAACTTGCACCGTGGCATCTGCTACAACTGCTGACGAGGGTAAGACTTGGGAGTTGACACTTGCTGATGCAGAGGGTAACAAGGCAGTCTTCAACCTTGCAAATGCATTCGATGCTCCATACATCGCAAAGAACACCTATACAATCAGCACATCTGCTGAGGAGTTCTCTGCAAAGCGTGCTGCAGCAGAGATTGGTCAGTTTGATAGCGAGACCTCATACTTCGAGGTTGCTGGCAAGGAGGGTCAGTTTAAGTTTACAAAGGGTACTTTGAACGTCGATATCGACTGGACAAACCAGAAGTATTTTATGACATTCTACGGTGAGTTGGAGAATGGTTATAAGATTGAGCTTGAGTTCAACGACGCTGTTGAGGGTGTATCTTTGGCACCATCTGAGGAGATTGTTTCTGTAGTCCTTGACTCAGCTGTTCGCCGTTCACCTTTCGAAGCGACTAACTACTATGTATCATTCTCAAAGAGTGAGGGTGGCGTGGAGTTGTATCGTCTTCAGCTTGAT
The DNA here is from genome assembly GCA_017646785.1 of Alistipes sp. Next base: position 2,971 of record JAGCLX010000092.1, on the reverse strand, counting down.
CTCTACTGCCCAGCTTCAGAGTTCCTTCCTGCAGGTGTGTACTCTACTAAGGAGGCTGTCGACGGTTGCCGACTTGATGGTGAGCATTCAACACTCTATGTAACAGGTGAGGGTCAGTACTATCCAGCTGAGGCACGCGCAACTGTAGAGACTAACATGGCTGATAAGACTTATACATTCAACGTATCGTTTCAGATTGAGGATGGTCGTACATTCGTATTCTCATACGTAGGTGCTGTTGATGGTATCGAAATCAAAGAGCCTGAGGTTGTTGAGGAAGAGATCAAGTGGACTACTTTTAAGGCTAAAAAGTTGTATAGTGATAATTGGGAGCTTAACATCTCAAATGATACAGGTGAATATAAACTCTTGTTTGATATGCGAGTTGGTGATAGTAGTTTGACATATATCCCAACGCATGTATATGTTCTCAGCGAGTCTTATAATGCAGAGGGCTTGACTATGTATGTTGATAAGAATTATAGCATGTTTAACGGCAGTAAGGGTGTTTTCAAAGAGGTTACTTTGAATGTGACGTATGTTGAAGCATCTCAGACTTATGAGATTTCATTCGATGTAACTCTTAATACCGATGTTAATCTCACTGGTAGCTATACAGGTGCTGTAGAGGGCTCTCCAAAGGTAGAATAGTTTTTCTTGCTGAATTTTATAAACCCTACACGAAATCTACTCTATGAAAAATAATTGGTTAATAATGTGTGCGGCTCTATCCCTTACACTCCTTGCGGGGTGTAGGGGCGACGAGCCTGTCCTAGAGCCAGTTCCAGAACCACCCAAGGGTGATGTTAGCTTGGAGGTCGAAACAAAGACCATTGATGTGACAGCCGATGGCGGTCATTTTGAGGTTGACTACACGCTTCAAAATCCTACTGAGGGCGCTGAGCTTAAGGTTAGCACAGAGAAGGATTGGGTCTATAACGTGGATACATCTGTTGAGGGCGTTATCTCGTTCGATGTTGCAGCAAGCTACGAGGCCGAGGCACGCAACTGCCGCTTGGAACTTATATACCCAGGCGTATATCCTAACCCTACAATCACCGTTAAGCAGACCGTGGGTAAGGAGCACTCTATCAAGTTGGAGCTTGTAAGCGCTGCGGCTACTACCATCACCATGAACGTAGTGCCACAGGATAAGAATATGCCATATGTCTTCATCCTTGGTACTGGTAAGTACTTCGAGGAGAATGGCGGCGAGCTTATGTATAACGACGAGGCTCTGTGGGCAAGCGACTTGGAGATCTTTGAGAGCTTTGGTAGCGCATTTGGTGGCGACGCCTCTACGGGTGCTTCTGCATTTATGTATAGTGGCGATATGATGGGTCATCAGTTTACAAGCGTTACGCCCAATACCACTTATGTGGCATATGCCTATGGCTTCGACAAGGATAACTTGAAGCCCCTGACTGAGATTTCACGCCTTAAAATAACCACTACAGCCGTTAGTGACTACGCTCTCCACTTCGACTTCAATGTTGAGGTAGATGGTCCAAATGTCGCTATTGATGTTAAGCCTCAGGGCTACGATGGCTACTACTATTATGGCGTGTTCTGGGCTAAGGATGTGGCAGGTGCTACGGAGGATGAGCTGCGCAGCTACTGCGAGCAGACGTGGGAGAATGATAAGGCATACTACTCGGCGTTCTTTGATACTACAGAGGAGGGCTTGCACTTCATCTTCAACGAGCTTGCATTCCGTGGTGAGCAGCACCTCGATGTCGAGCTCGATGCAAATACCGAATTTATCCTCTGGGCTTTCGGTATGAATGACGAGGCGTTGATGAATACTACGCCCGAGTTCTATGAGTTCAAGACGGGCAATGTTAAGGCTTCGGAAAATGCCTTTACACTCTCTGTTACAGAGCTATACCCACGCAAGGCAACTGTAAAGGTTGAGACTACAAACGACGACTCTTACGTGGCAACCTTGGTCGCTGGCGACCGCTTCGAGAATAATACCGAGGAGGAGATTATGTCGTATATTCTCTCGAACTTCTCTGTTCAGTATGTCAACGGCACTATGAGTGACACGGCGACAGGTCTTGTTCCATCTACCGAGTATGAACTATTGGTGTTTGGTGCTCAGGCGGGCGCTCCAACAACCAAGCTATATCGCCATAAGTTCACAACTGCAGAGGTTGTTTATGCCGATCTTGACTTCTCGCTCACCATTGACCGCTACTATGACGGCTCTGAACTTGCGGCTGCAGATTCAAGTTATGAGGGCTTTGAGGGTGTTGCGATTGTGCCTATCACCGCTAATGTCGACGAGGAGGCTGTGGCGTTCTACTTCAATGCTATGAACGCACTCGACTTCCCATATTGCGGGTATGAGTATATTATCGAGGGTCTTGTGGCCGAGGGAGCTGTCGAGGATAAGGTTTCGTACTACGCCTTTGAGTTTGATACAGCGTACACCTTCTTTGGCGTTGCCGAGGATAAAGATGGTAACTTTACTAAGGTGTGGAGCTCTAAGGATATCACCTTTAAGACAGATAAGTGCTCGCCTATTGAGGATTTCCTCGCAGCGCCATCAACAGCCGCTGAGCGTGGCACAAAGAGCATGAAGGCTACGAAGTTGTCTATGGAGTAATGCTCCCGTGATAAATTGTAATGAAGCAAAATCAGCGCTTAGGTAAATGTGAAAGTGCTTGATGATTTGCTGACTATAATGGTTTTTAAGAGATTAGTAGGATACTGCTAATCTCTTTTTTATTGAACTATAGCGGGGTAGTCGTATTGTCATCTTGCTTATTCTTTACCCATACCTATATATAATATATACACGAGTAGATAATGACAAAGGGGGGGAGTATAATGTAACTCGTTGAGTTATTGGGTAGTATGGTGAGTGTGTTGAAAAAAGATAAAAAAAATAGTGAGAAAAGTTTGGAAGATAGGAAATAAGCTGTATCTTTGCACCCGCAATCGGAAAAACAGCGACGTTTAGAAG
>JAGCLX010000091.1 GCA_017646785.1 Alistipes sp. | reverse complement strand
TAACAAAGACTGGTTGCGACTCACTCGCTATCTCTATCGGTACTTCACACGGTGCTTTCAAGTTCACTCCTGAGCAGTGCACACTCGACCCACAGACTGGTCGTCTTGTTCCTCCTCCTCTCGCATTCGATGTTCTTGCAGCTATCGAGGAGCAGCTTCCTGGCTTCCCCATCGTTCTCCACGGCTCATCATCTGTTCCCCAGGACGAGGTTGACACAATCAACAAGTTCGGTGGTGCACTCAAGGCTGCTGTAGGTATTCCCGAGGAGCAGCTTCGCAAGGCTGCTAAGAGCGCTGTTTGCAAGATCAACATCGACTCAGACTCTCGTCTTGCTATGACAGCTGCTGTTCGTGAGGTATTTGCTAACAAGCCCGGCGAGTTTGATCCACGTAAGTATTTGGGTCCTGCTCGTGACAACATGAAGAAGCTCTATATTCATAAGATTAAGGAGGTTCTTGGTTCAGATAACAAGGCATAATTTAGCACGATAAGGCAGCATTTGCTGCCGCTAACAAAAGAAAATGCGAATGGGCAGTACGCCATAGTACAGCCCATCCGCATTTTTTTTGCCGAGCGTTGCACTCGGCGCCCTTCTGACAAGAAATTTCGCAATCTATCTCAACCCATCAGAACTCATTAGAACCCACCAGTTCCCATCAATTTCAGCGTCCTCTCCCACAAAAAAAGGACCCACCCGAAGGCGAGTCCTAAATTCAACTTGGAGACTAACCGACTACTCGAAGTAGACCTCCTTAGTGCCACTCAAGCGGCCGTCAATATATATCTCGACTGCGTATGTGCCCTTTGTGAAGGCTGCGCCGTCGTAGAAGATGCTCACAGGCACAGACTCATTCTCATAGTCCACCTTACGCATTGCCGAGGCTCGCATCTCGCTACCCTCGAAGTTGAAGAGTATAACATCCGAAGAGGCCAATAGATAGCCATCGGGACCCATAATACGTATATAGATACTCTTCTCGCCTGGCTCAGCAAGCTCGTTTGCTGTAAGGTCGAAGTCAACGCGAAGGCGCTCAGCCATCTTAATACGCTTAACCTCCTTAGACTTACCATTGAGAGCCGTCATGCGTATGCCACTTGCCTGGATAACAGAGCCGATGCGTACCTTTGTGTTTAGCTCATCGGCCTTCTCCTCAGCCACATCTGCACGTAGCTGTGCGGTGGTAATCTCCTTCTTATACTTGATGTTCTGCGCCTGAAGATTGCTGTTTATGGTGTTCAGTGAGTCGATCTGTCGCAGGTAACCCTTCATTACATTTCGCAGCGTGGCTACCTCCTTTTTATACTTTGCCAGCTGCTCATAGTTATAGGTCTTCTCTCTCTGCAACTGCTCGAGCATTACCACCGCCTCATGATACTTAACCATCATCGTATCGTTCTGATCCTTAAGACTCTCAAGCTCTGTCACGAGATCCTCGGCATTGCGCTGAAGCATGGCGTTCTCATCCTCGAAGATGCGGCGTGCAGACTCTACGATCTCGAGATTCTCCTTGATGGTCTTATGCTTCAAGCCCAGGCTTACGCTGAAGTAGGCTGCTGGGATGAGCAACACGAGAAGCACAATGGCGCTAACCATAAAGCCACTTGCTGTGCGCTTATGTCTTACTATCTCTGCCTCATAGTCGTCGATAATAGTGTCGTTATAGTTGTTGTAGCTGCTGCCGTCACCGCCAAAGTTGCTCTCCTGAGTGTTGTTCTCAGGTGCTGAGGGTGTTGCAATGTGTGTCGCAGCGCTCTCTTGCTTCTTCTCCTCGATGAATGAGTCACCAACGGTGGTTTGTACGCTACGCTCGCGCATAATGTCATTAAGGGTGCGAGGCTTATTCTCGGCAATGCTCTCGGCTACAGTGGGCGTTGCAATCTGCTCTTCCGCCCCTGTAGGAGCTCCACAGGTGGGGCAGGTTGCCGTCTTGCTCGATGCGAGATTACCACAATTACTACATCTTATAAGTGCCATAATGGTCTATTTATTACTCTAATTTGCGCACAAAGATAACGCAAAAAAATGATGTTATATTACGATATATCTGAAAAATCTATACGTTCACGCTTGTGGTGCCTATCGCGTAGCGCTCGTAGCGCCACGTTTTGAGGCTGTTCAAGGCGAGGGTCACTACCCAGAATGGCCAGCGCATCGTTGCGTGTTAGCTCCATGATTTGTGTATCCGTAGCTAAGTTGGCGATGTTTAGCTCGAAGGCCTCGCCACTCTGTTGCGTACCGTGTATGTCACCTGCGCCACGTAGCTTAAGGTCGAGTTCCGAGAGTTCGAAGCCGTCGTTCGTAGCACACATAGCCTCAAGGCGTGCACGTCCCTCTTTCGAGAGCTTCTCTCCAGACATAAGTATGCAGTAGGACTGATTGCCGCCACGGCCTACGCGACCACGCAACTGGTGCAGCTGCGATAGCCCGAAGCGTTCGGCAGACTCTATGACCATAACCGTAGCATTTGGTACATCCACACCAACCTCGATAACGGAGGTGGCAACGAGGATGTCGGCCTCGCCACGCTTAAATTGTGCCATCGCCGCATCCTTATCCTCTGGGCGCATCTTGCCATGGCACGCCGTGATGCGATACTGCGGTAGTGGAAAGTCGCGTGATAGCGACTCGTAGCCATCCTCAAGGTCCTTGTAGTCCATCTTCTCCGACTCCTTAATAAGCGGATAAACAACATAGACCTGTCTGCCCTTGGCTATCTCGTTACGCAGAAATCCAAACATCTTCAAGCGTAGCGAGTCGTAGTAGTGATAGGTGCGTATGGGCTGTCGGCCTGGGGGCAGCTCATCAATCACCGACACCTCCAGGTCGCCATATAGCGTCATGGCAAGGGTGCGGGGTATTGGTGTTGCCGTCATCACGAGGATGTGTGGTGGCTGCTGATTCTTTGTCCACAGCTTTGCACGCTGCTCAACGCCAAAGCGGTGCTGCTCATCTATGACAACGTAGCCGAGGTTGGCGAACTGCACTCTATCCTCAATGAGGGCGTGCGTGCCGACAAGTATGTTAACCTCACCCGAGGCTATGCCCTCGAGGGCTGCGCGGCGCTCCCTCGCTTTAGACGATCCAGTCAGTATGTCCACCCTGATATTTAATCCCTCTGCGAAGCGTGCCATTGAGGCGTAGTGCTGGCGCGCGAGGATCTCCGTTGGAGCCATGATGCAGGCCTGGTATCCGTTGTCCACAGCCAGAAGCATAGACATAAAGGCAACCATGGTCTTGCCGCTACCCACATCACCCTGCAGCAAGCGGTTCATCTGCTTGCCCGAGATCATATCGGCGCGTATCTCCTTTATTACGCGCTGCTGTGCTCCAGTGAGAGAGAAGGGCAACTTCTCCTTGAAGAAAGTGTTAAACGCCTCTCCCACGCGAGGAAAGATAAAGCCGCCACCACGCTTTTCACGCGCTGTGCGTCGTGCTTGTATTGTTAGCTGCACTCCCAGTAGCTCGTCATACTTGAGCCTGTAGCGCGCCTGACGCAGCAGCTCGGCAGACTGCGGGAAGTGTATGTTGTAGATGGCGTCGCGCAGCGATATGAGTCCATTACGTTGTCGCAGTGTCTGAGGCAGTGGGTCGGCAAAGGCGCTGGGATCGCTACTGGCGATATGCCAGGCATTTTGCACGATGGTGCACATAGCCTTAAGTGGTATTGCCGCTGACAGCTTCTCGGTTGATGAGTATATGCCTTGAAAACCACTCTCCTGCTTGCGCGATAGCGCCTGCTCAATAGGCTCTATTTCAGGATGCACAAGACTCACCCTGCTCTTGAATATCGAGGGACGACCAAAGATTATATACTCGCGGTGTAGCTCTATGCGCTTTTCCACCCACTTGATACCTTGAAACCACACCAATTCGGCTGAGCCCGTGGGGTCGGTCACCTCAACCATGAAGCGTCGCTTAGCTCCCTCGCCCGAAAACGACATGCCGACAACGCGACAGCGTAGACGCACATAGGTGGTCTCCATCGACTCGTCAATCTCCGAGATGCGGAAGGTGCGTGTGCGGTCGATGTAGCGATAGGGGTAGCGGGCGAGTAGGTCGCCAATGGTGCGTACGCCCACCTCACGCTCGAGGAGGCGTGCGCGTACCTCACCCACGCCGCCGACATACTTTATCTCTCGATTCAGTATCTCAGACATCGCTACAACAGCTTGTGTTATGATATTAGATAACAGTGATTGAGCGAACTGGGGCTATCTTCTCCAAGCGTGCCTTACCGCCAAGCTCCTCAATCTCCACGATGAAGACAAACTCCTT
>JAGCLX010000090.1 GCA_017646785.1 Alistipes sp. | reverse complement strand
GGCTTCCGCCGCCGTGGCTACTCGCCCGAGTCTATTCGCAACTTCGTTGATAAGATCGGCTACACCACATACGATGCGTTGAACGACATGGCACTCCTCGAGAGCGCTGTGCGTGACGACCTTAACAAGCGCGCTACACGCGTGAGTGCCGTTATCGACCCTGTTAAGCTCGTAATCACTAACTATCCCGAGGGTCAGGTTGAGTCGTTCGAGGCTATCGACAATCCCGAGGATCCCAACTCAGCTACACACACCATAGAGTTTAGCCGCGAACTATGGATGGAGCGCGAGGACTTCATGGAGGATGCTCCCAAGAAGTACTTCCGCATGACCCCTGGCCAGGAGGTGCGCCTTAAGAATGCATACATCGTGAAGTGTACTGGCTGCGAGAAGGATGAGAATGGTAATGTGACAACCGTATACGCAGAGTACGACCCCGAGACAAAGACTGGTCTTCCTGGTTCAAACCGCAAGGTTAAGGGTACGCTCCACTGGGTGAGCTGCGACCACTGCATCAAGGCAGAGGTGCGACTCTACGACCGCCTCTGGAAGGTGGAGAATCCTCGCGACGAGATGGCTGCTATCCGTAAGGAGACAGGCTGTGAGGCTCTCGAGGCTATGCAGCAGATGATTAACGCCGACTCGCTTAAGGTGTTGACCAACTGCTACGTGGAGAAGTATCTCGCTAACGCTAAGCCTTACGACTACTTGCAGTTCCAGCGTATCGGTTACTTCAACGTGGATAAGGAGTCTACTTCCGACCACCTTATCTTTAACCGCACAGTGACACTTAAGGATACTTGGGCAAAGTTGAATAAGTAAGAAGCTGTCTAACAAGGCTACTTTGTCGTTACGCTCGCTCTCAAAATCCTCATTTGCATTTTAGTAAACTGCGGTTTTTCGAGCTTCGCAAGCCTAAAATTAGCTCTTGTTATACAACTTCTGAGGGGTGGGGAGATGTTTGTAAAACTCATCGGATATCCCCGCTGTAAAAAGGAAAATGTGGATAGGCGACCTATCCACATTTTTTTTTGTGCCCCATATATTGAAAAAAAATGAGCGTTTTGTGTGATTTTCTGAGAAATAAATGCTATATTTGCGTTAGCAACACATTGTTCAAACGGACAAATAAACAAACAATTATAACTTATGAAAATAAAAAACTTAGCGTATCGCATGGTATGTGCGATATGTGCATTTACGGCTGTGGCGTGTGTCGATGATACGTTCGACCTCGACAACTTGTCGACAGAGGTGACTGTTGGTGGTGGCACGACAATCCTACCATTGGGTTATCTCGAGGATAAGTCTATTGCAGACCTGTTGGGCAATCAGTCTATCGAGGGCCTTGAGGTGGATGAGGAGGGTAACATCTCGTTCAACTACTCTGGTGAGGGTGCGACCATGAATATGGGTAGCATCGCTTCGGAGTTTGAGATTCCCATGGTGGAGAGCAACTTCAATGTTGATTATCCCGAGTTCAACCTAAAGATGAATGGTGTTGTTATTCAGGATAGCTACGACATCGAGGTTACGGGTCTTGAGGACTACAAGGTTGGTTCAGAAATTCCTGGTGAGTTGGAGTCGTTGGGCAATAATTACGACATCCCAGAGGATGTGGAGCTCCCAACAATCAGCGGATCATATAGCAATGAGCTTAAGGGCGATGACCTACACATTGCGTTTGCCGTTCCCGAGCAGGTTGATAAGGTGACTAAGGTTATCTTCCGTGATGTGGAGGATAAGCATAGCGGTGCGCCTATGCACTTTGTTGTTAATTTCAATGATGTGGCAAAGATTAATGGCGGTGGTGAAATAAAGATTAACCTCAAGATGTCGGGTGGTAAGTTCAGAATTCTTAATTCGGAGAATGAGGAGGTGAGCTATGGTACAGACTATAGAGCTACTTATCCTATTGAGCAGGATGCCGAGCAGGTGGATTTCGCTATCTATTTTGAGAGTATGACCACTGAGAGTGAGTTGGATGAGAATCACCGTCTTGATATCCCATTGAAACTTGAGTATGATGTAAATTTCAACATTAAGGCAAAGGCTGGTAGCTTCGAGCTTAAGGAGCAGCCACGCTTGGAGTTGTCCTCAGAATTTGAGTATGGCGATGCTGAGGTGGATGTAAACCCAGATATCAACCTTGTGGAGTGTGATGTTAAGGATGGTAAGCCCATCACTCTTACAGGCCTTCCCGCAGAGGTTAAGAGAGTCAACGAGGTGAATTTGGTGCAGAATGATGATGCTAAGCTTCGTCTGTTTGCTCGTGGTATGGAGTGGATGGGTGATAACTCTGAGCACTTGGAGGTATCTATTTCGTTGCCAGAGTTCTTGACCTTGCACCAGATAAACGGTGCAAACTACGAGTTCGATGAGCAGACACACATCCTTACTACCGATATCATGAACCTCGCTGAGGGTGTAGATGTGGCTGTTGAGTCGCTCTATTTCGGTGAGAATGGCATCAAGCCCGACGAAAATGGCGAGATAAGCCTTGAGTTTGCGCCACACATTGTAGTTCACTTCGAGGAGGGTACACATCTTAACGTTGGCTCTTTGGCACACGAAGGCGATTTGGAGCTAAGCGTTGGTATTGAGCCTACGAGGTTGAACATGGAGTCGGTGAGCGGTATCGTTGACTACTCATACGAGGTGAACGAAGAGTTTGAGTTGCCAGGTCTTGATCAGCTTGATGTTGAGATTGCAGGCTTGGGTCTTAAGCCTATCATCGAGGTGCGAGTAACACACCCTCTAACCATGAAGGCTATTCTCGAGGGTGCTATTACACCTAAGGTTGGTGGCGAGGCTGACGAGGCTAAGGCCATTACCTTTGGTCCCGTGGCGTTGAAGAAGGCTACATCGTCGAATGGTGTTGTTACACCTGCGGAGGTTATACTCATCATTGCGGATGAGAGCCTCGAGGAGCAGTATATCGATCCTAGGTACACCTTTGTGCCTTGTAATGTTGCCAAGCTGTTGAGTGGCACTATGCCCGAGGAGTTGAGCATCGCGCTTAAGGTCGCTGTTGATGCAACCGAGGTGCAGACCATCACTCTGACAGATGAGATGACTATTTCGTATGACTACGGTATCCATCTTCCATTCATTATCGACAACGACTTCGATATCCGCTATCACGGTAAGGTTGAGGATCTTAACTCAATGTTCGAGATGATTGCTGGTTACAACATCAAGGTTGGTGATGTTGCTATCATAGCTACAATAACCAACACAACTCCTCTGGAGCTTGCAGCAGATGTTGTGCTTAAGGATGCTGAGGGTAACGACACCGCAGCTCAGGTATATATCGATGGCGATGCTAAAATTAAGGGCTCGACAGATGGAGTAACGCCTGCGGAGAGTGTTGTTCGCTTGGTATTGGATCTTGGCGAGGATGGCAAGGTGTCTAACGTGGCAGCTGTCGATGCTATCCTTTTGGAGCTCGCTGCAACAAGCTCTGCCGAGGATAGCGCAGTGCCTTTGAACGATAGCCAATATATCGGTGTTAAGTTGCAGTTGGAGCTCGCCGGTGGTATCACTATCGACTTTAGTCAGCTTAATCAGTAATCGAAAATATATCATCTCATGAAAAAGATACTTGTATTAGTTGTTGCGGCTCTCGCCCTGGTGGGTGTAGGTAGTGCATCGGCACAGTCGCGCTCGTCATACTTCATGGAGGGTTCATACTTCCGTAACGACCTGAACCCTGCGCTGGCCCCCACGCGTGGTTATGTCGCACTACCTGGAATTGGTGGTCTGGGCGTTAACCTTTCGACAAACTTCCTATCTGTTGATAATTTCGTCTACCAACGTGATAACGAGCTTGTTACGGCGTTGCATGAGAAGGTTGCTGCTGAGGAGTTCTTGGGTAAGCTTCCATCTGTGGGCAAGATGTCTATGGATGTGAAGACCCGAATTGTAAGCTCGGGCTTCTATGTTAAAAAGATGTTCTGGACATTTGGTGTCAATGCCAACGTGTCGGCAGATATGGCTATGTCTACCGATATGTTCAGGGCTGTTAAGTCTTTGGGCAATGGTCTTTTTGATCTTGGCAACACTGCGGTGGATGCTACAGCCTACATGGATGTATTTATTGGCACCTCGTTCCGTGTGCACGAGAATGTTAATGTCGGAGTTAAGGCTAAGTTCCTTGTTGGCCTTATGACCATGGATGGCCAGTTTAATCAGCTGTCAGCAAATGTCTCTCCAGATGTAGTTAGTGCAGCGATAGATGGAACATGGCGTGCTAACTGCTTCATCCTCGACAATAGCAATGTTAAGGCTGGAGAGCCTTTGGATTTCGAAAGCCTTGTTAACCCTAACATAAGCTACATGTTGAGCAACTTCAAGAACTTCGGTCTTGCTCTGGACCTCGGTGCTGAGGCTCGCTTCTTGGACGATCATCTAAAGGTGTCTGCCGCTATTACTGACCTTGGTTTTATTAAGTGGGGTGGCAGATCACACATCGCGGGAACCTTGAATGGTGACTTTGCTTTCAAGGGTGTTAACTTCGAGGCAGCTGAGATGGATACTGAGGGTAATTTCAGTATGGGTGTTAAGGATGCTTCGGAGACCACGGGATATGTGTCAATGGTCAACTTCTCGGTTAATGCAGGTGTTGAGTATAACATCCTCAGAAATCACATCGCTTTTGGTCTTTTGTCGCACACCAAGTTCTGTAACACCATGGCATACTCAGAGCTTACCGCATCTGTTAACTTCCGACCAACAAACTGGCTTTCAGCCTCTGTGACACAGACATTCTTGAATAAACAGAAGCTTGGCGTTTTGGGCTTTGCGCTTAATATCCACCCATGTGCTATCAACATCTTTGCTGGTGTTGACTTCATCGATACCTCATGGATTAGTGGCCCTGGCTCGATACCATTGCCCCGCTATATGAAGTCTGTTAATGCCTATGTGGGTGTTGGCTTCAATCTGGCGCGTCCTAAGTTTATGCGTCCAGCAAAGAATAAGGCTGAGTAAGTGTAGGCTGTTAAACGATGTGGGGCTGTCCAATTGGATAGCCCCACATCGTTTTGTACTCTGGTGTGTTATAGACGTATGCCTAAGCCATACATGAGGTTGTGTGTGTATTGTGTGCTGTTGAAGCGGTAGCCGATGTAAAGGAATAGCGTGCGGGTTATGTGTGCTTTGAGTGAGAAGGTGGTGTATAGGCGACTTGCGTCGTAGCCCGTGTCGAGCATGTTGACGCCAAGGCCTATGCCAACGGTGAATATGGGCGCAGATATCTCTCCGCGCACCGATATACCAGCCTCCATCTGTTGCCATAGCGGAGGTCGAGAGTAGGAGATGAGGTTTCCTTGCTCGTCGGTGATGGCGTTGTATAGGTTGAGGCTGCTGTCTGCCTGTATGTCGAGTGATGCACCCACGCCAAAGTGGTCGTTGAGGTGGTAGGTGGGCTGGAAGTTGATACCTCCGAGTGGTAGTGCGTCATCTATTATGTGTAGCTCTCCGCCCTCGAAGAATCTGTCGGCGCGCCAACCACCATAGACTATGATGTCGTATGTCATGTGATCACCAAAGCTCTTGTCGCGTAGTGATGTGCTGGGTGTGATGTAGCGCCTTGCATCGGCCTTTGTGCGCTCGGTGTCGAATAGGTATGTCGCGCCTATGCGCACTCCAAACATGTTGGAGCCAGCGTTGGAGAAGGCGGTGTCGCCATTCGAGAAGTGTGTGTAGTCGGGGGTTAGTGATAGCTCCCAGTGGGGTGTTGCGCGCCATGTGAAGGGCACGGCCACGTTGATTAGGACGTTGTGGCGCGAGTTCATCGCGTCGTTTGGGTGCCAGCCCCACGATAGTCCTAAGTTCCACTCGTAGCCCACGGATATGTCTGGCGTGAGGTCGGCAATGCGTGCTCCCTGATAGATGTATAGCGCTATGGGTGTGCCCATAAGGTCGTGGTCCCAATAGGTGTATGCGGCGATGCCTACGCCCTGATATGCGGTCGGGAAGAGCTTGCCCAGGCGGCTCTCGGGGCTAAAGCTGAAGCCATAGCGGGCATGTAGCGATAGGGTGCTGTTTAGTGGGTGGTCACCCCTGCGCATGGCGTAGTGTGACACCATGTTGTAGGCGGGGCGTACCTCCACCGATACTCTATGATGTAGCGTGTCGCACCACTTGGGGCTCTCGGCATGTAGTTGCGCAGCCCCAAGTAGCGATGCGATAACGAGTGCAACAAAGGCTCTTATCGGCCCTCCTGCCATGTGCGTATGTTGTTAGCCACGCACTCTATGAGGCGGTCGATGGCCTCGGCTGCAGACCATGCGTTGTGTGGCGAAGCCAAGAGGCGGTAGCGATCCTTGATGTTGTATAGTGGCGACTCGCGGAGTGGCTCTACGGAGAATACGTCGAGCGCTGCTGCTGCCACCCAACCATTGTCGAGTGCCTCGGCAAGAGCCGCCTCGTCGATAATGCCACCTCGTGCAACGTTGATAACCAGCGATGTGGGCTTCATAACCTTCAACTCCTCGCGACCCACAAGACCGCGTGTGCGCTCGTTGAGTGGTGAGTGTACTGAGAGGATGTCGCACCACTCCAACATCTCCTTAAGCTCCATTGCGGGGTATGCCTCCTCGCGCTTCGCGCCTGAGGTAGAGAAGTAACGCACCTCGCAACCAAAGGCTGTAGCAAGGCGTGCCACCTCGCGGCCAATGTTACCAAGACCTATGATACCCCACTTCTTGCCACGAAGCTCGAAGGTGAAGCGATCGTAGCAGAAGGCGCGGTCGGCCTTCGAGTAGCGACCATCGTGGAAGTACTCGTTGAAGTATACGACGTTGCGCGCGAGGGCGAGTGCCGATGCGAGGGTGGTCTCGGCTACCGAAGTGGTTGAGTACCCCACGGCATTCTTAACCACGATGCCAAGCTCCTTAGCTGCCTCGAGGTCTACGTTGTTCATGCCCGTTGCCGCCACGCAAATAAGCTTAAGGTCAGGTAATTGACGCATAGCCTCGCCGTCGATGACTACCTTATTTGTGATGGCTACATCTGCACCCTTAAGACGCTCAACGACATCTGTTTTTGCTGTGTTTTCGTATGCTACATATTCGCCCTGCGATGTTATAGATGAGAGGTCGCGTCCTGCGATGCTATACTCATCCAAAAAGACTATTTTATTCATATACTCATTGTTTTAATTTTAGATTATTCTGTTTTGTCATCCCTCCTAAATTCTCCCACCAGGTCGCGCACAACAACCGAGGCGCAGCCTATGCCAAAGAGTGCGGGAATATAGGATATAGTGCCTACATTGGACTTTTTGTTCTGCTCCTCGCATAAAATCATTGCTCCCTCGCGTACTGGTTCGGGTGAGAAAACAGCCCAAAATCCGCGCTTGATACCAATTTTATGTAGGCGTTTTCGGAGCATGTGCGCCAATGGACAGTGATGCGTTTTGGCGATATCCTTAATCTCCATAAGCGTTGGGTCGGTCTTTGCTCCCGCACCCATCGAACTCACGAGAGGTATGCCGCGGTCGAGTGCTCCTTTGATTAGTGCGAGCTTTGGCGAGAGGGTGTCGATGGCATCTACCACGTAGTCAAACTTATCGCTGTCGAGTAGTGCATCGGTCTCGTCGTCCTTTATAAAGCGGTTAACCACAGTGAGTTGCAGCTCGGGGTTTATATCCTTGAGGCGCTCGGCAAGGATGTCGCACTTCTGGCGACCGATGGTCGAGTGCAGGGCGACAAGCTGGCGGTTGATGTTGCTCTCGGAGACCTTGTCGGCATCGGCTATCGTCATGCGTCCCACGCCTGCGCGAGCAATCATCTCGGCAGCGTAGGCACCAACACCGCCAACGCCCACAACTAAAACATTCGCATTACGCAGGATGTTGAGCTTCTCCTCGCCCAATAATAACTCTGTTCTCTCGAGCCAATTACTCATCGTAGTCTAAAAAGTCGTTTGTAGTTTTCGTATATCTGTTCCCTAAGTTCGATGAATGTCACACCCTTGAGCGCTGCCACCGCGGTGTATATCTCTATGATGTCCAATGCTGAGTCGTCGTCGGTCTCGCAAAAGAGCCTTTCGAGGGGCGTTTGGACTATCGCTTGCCGCGTCTTGGGGGAGCGCAACAAACGAACTCCAAACGAGAGATAGTAGCCTCGGCGTAGTGCCTCGAGAGCTTGCTGTTCTGAGCCTATAAACCCATGAAACACAACGCCTTTCAGGTCGTAATTGGCGAGTATCTTTATGGTCGGTTCAAAGGCTTTTACCACGTGTAGCACAACGGGTTTATGAAGCCTCTCCGCTGCTGCCAGGTGATCGCGAAACAGGCGCTCCTGCGCGGCCTTATCCACGTCGCACGCATAGTCCAATCCCGTCTCGCCAACGATGTTGCATTGGGTGAGGTCGGGGAGCTCCATGCCTCGCTCCGCATCCCAAGGGTGTATGCCCGCCATGGTCGGCGAGAGTACCCCGCAGCGCGGATGATGCGTGTGGATGTCCACAATTATTTCGTTTGCTTCATTCATCTTCGACTACAAATGTACTAAATTATCTACCAAAATGCAAATATGCGGTGAAATGATTGGTCATTTCAAAAAAAAGCCGTATCTTCGTGCGCATTTTATAATGTATATCGGTACGCTGTAATGTTTTGAAAGCGATAAAATTACACTATAAAACTATTAAATTAAACTTATAATCTAACAAACAGTTTTTATGTCGAAAAACATTAAATTATGTAAAGGTCTCGACATCAAGCTTGTAGGCAAGGCTGAGGCTCGCGTGGAGAACGCTCCAATGGCGAAGTCATATGCTGTTAGCCCACTTGATTACGAGAACGTTACACCCAAGCTGTTGGTTAAGGTTGGTGACAAGGTAGAGGCTGGTAGCGCTTTGTTCTTTGATAAGAACAATCCACGCATCCTCTTCACTTCTCCCGTTAGCGGTGTGGTTTCGGCCATCAACCGTGGTGAGAAGCGTAAGCTCCTTAACATTGCCATCGAGCCTGATGCAACACAGGTGTACAAGCAGATTACTGTGGCTGATGTAGCCAAGGCTGAGCGTTCTGCAATCGTCGAGATGTTGCTCGAGTCGGGTCTTTGGACTCGCATCGTTGAGCGTCCTTTTGGTGTTATTGCTAACCCCGATGCTACACCCAAGGCTATCTTCGTGTCGGCTTTCGACTCTGCACCTCTTGCTCCTGACTACAACTTTGTGTTGAGCAACGAGAAGGAGGCTATTGAGGCTGGTATGGCAGTTTTGGCACGCTTGACCGACGGTAAGGTGCACCTCTCAGCTCGCAAGGGCGACGAGGGCTTCATGGCAGAGGTTAAGGGTGTTGAGTACCACACATTCTCTGGCAAGCACCCCGTAGGTAATGTGGGCGTTCAGATTCACCACATCGACCGCATCGCTAAGGGTGACATCGTTTGGACTATGAACATCCAGGATGTTGCTATCTTGGGTCGCTTCGTTAAGACTGGCAAGCTCGATATGTCGAAGACTATCGCTGTTGCTGGTAGCGAGGTTGAGGCTCCATGCTACAAGCGCGTTATCGCTGGTGCAGCTGTTGAGTCTATCGTAGGTGCTGTTAAGGCTGGCGTGCGTGTAATCTCTGGTGATGTTCTCACTGGTGTTACAACAGCTAACGATGGTTACCTCGCAGCTAACGCTAACATGGTAACTCTCATTCCCGAGGGTGACAAGTATGAGTTCATGGGTTGGGCAATGCCCCGCTTCCACCGTTTCTCGGTATCTGGCTCATACTTCTCATGGCTCTTTCCCAAGAAGTCTTACAAGCTCGATACCAACACTAACGGTGAGGAGCGTCCATTCGTTGTTACAGGTCTTTATGAGAAGTACTTGCCAATGGATGTTTACGTATCTTACTTGTTGAAGGCTTGCCTTGTTAAGGACCTCGATAAGATGGAGAACCTTGGTTTGTACGAGGTTTTGCCCGAGGATTTGGCGCTTTGTGAGTTTGTTGATCCTTCGAAGATTAACATGCAGCAGATTTTGCGCGATGGTATTAACTTAATGATTAAGGAGAGCTAATTATGGGATTGCGTAAATTTGTAGATAAGATTAAGCCTACCTTCTCTGAGGGTGGTAAGTTGAGCTTCTTGCACTCAACTTTTGGCGGTTTTGAGACATTCCTCTATGCTCCAAACATCGTGACAAAGCGCGGTGCTCACATCCGCGACTGTAACGACATCAAGCGTGTGATGATCACCGTTGTTGTGGCTCTCATCCCCACCATGTTGTTCGGTATGTTCAACATCGGTCGCTTGGCTGGTGAGACAGATGTACTTGGCGCATTCTTCTATGGTTTCCTCAAGTTGTTGCCCATGATCATCGTATCTTACGGTGTGGGTCTCGGTATTGAGTTTATCTTCGCAGAGCGTCGTAAGCACGAGGTCTATGAGGGTTTCCTTGTTTCAGGTCTTCTCATTCCTTTGGTAATGCCTATCGATGTGCCCCTTTGGGTTGTTGCCCTCTCTACAGCTTTCGCTGTCGTTATCGGTAAGGAGGTATTCGGTGGTACAGGTATGAACGTGTTTAACCCTGCGTTGTTGGCTCGTGCATTCGCATTCTTCGCTTACACTCCCCAGATGTCTGGTGAGGCTGTTTGGTATGCTGATGCAAAGACTGGTGCTACTGCTCTCGAGCAGCTCGGCTCTACTGGTCAGATGGAGTGGAGCGCATTGGATGCATTCCTCGGCTTCATCCCTGGTTCTGTGGGTGAGACATCAACAGCGGCTATCCTTATCGGTGCAGCCATCTTGCTCTTCACAGGCGTAGCTTCATGGCGCATCATGTTGTCAGTATTTGCTGGTGGCTTGGCTATGGGTTACATCTTCCAGGCAGCTGGTGTTACAGAGTATCCCGCATACTTCCACCTCATCGTTGGTGGTTTCGCATTCGGTGCTGTGTTCATGGCTACTGACCCTGTTACTGCTGCGCAGACAAATACTGGTAAGTGGATCTATGGTTTGATGATTGGTGCGTTGGCAGTGCTTATCCGCGTTGTTAACCCCGCATACCCCGAGGGTATGATGCTCTCAATCCTCTTCATGAACGCTGTTGCTCCACTTATCGACTACTTCGTTGTTGAGCGCAACATCGCACGTCGTAAGAAGCTTATTAAGAACGTTAAATAATTTGGTGAGCTATGGCAATTAATAAGAATTCAAATGCATATATCATCATCTACACAGTTGTGATGGTGGTTATCGTGGGTGCTTTGCTCGCGTTCTTGGCTACTTCGCTCAAGGGTAAGCAGGATGCTAATGTGCTCAACGAGCAGAAGACATCTATCATGAAGGCCTTTGGTGAGGCAGATGCAAACTTCGACGAGGTTGTAACTATGGGTCGCTTGACAGCTGGCGAGTTCGTTGCTGTTGAGGATGACGCTACAGTTGCAGAGGTATTCGCATTGCTCGGCAACCGCAAGGCTTTGGGTGAGGCTACAGACGAGCTTCCTATCTTCAAGTTGGAAAAGGATGGTATTACAAAGTATGTATTGCCCATCGTAGGTAAGGGCCTTTGGGGCGATATCTGGGGTTATGTTGCTTTGCAGCAGACCGAGGGTAACGTGGAGATCACTGGTATCGTTATGGACCACGCTGGTGAGACTCCTGGTCTTGGTGCCGAGATCGCTACCGCAAAGGTTCAGGATATGTTCAAGGGCAAGGCTCTCTACAATGCAGAGGGTGCTTTCGCAGTACGCATGCAGAAGGGCGGCGCACAGAATGAGTATCAGGTAGACGCTATCACTGGCGGTACCAAGACTTGTGACGGTGTTAACGCTATGTTGGAGACCTCTATTGGCAAGTATGAGTCATTCCTCCGCGGTGTGGAGGTTGAGGCTGTTGCTGATGTTGAGGAGTGCTGTGAGGAGTGCTGTGCAGAGGAGGTAGCTACTGAGGAGTGCTGCGGCGAGTGCTGCGACGCATGCGAGGAGGCTACAAATGTTGAACCTACTAATGTTGTGGAGGAGTAAGCTATGAAATTGAGTAAGAATTTTACCGGTCCTTTGGCAGCAAACAACCCCGTTATCGTTCAGATTTTGGGTATCTGCTCGGCTCTTGCCGTAACTGTAAAGTTGGAGCCTGCATTTGTTATGGGTCTTTCAGTAACCTTCGTGTGTGCATTCTCGAACCTTTTGATGTCACTTTTGCGTAATAGTGTTCCTTCACGCATCCGTATCATCGTTCAGTTGGTCGTAATCGCTACGTTGGTTATCGTCGTAGACCAGTTCCTACGCGCGTTTATGTATGATGTGTCTAAGCAGCTCTCTGTGTACGTTGGTCTTATCATCACCAACTGTATCGTGATGGGTCGTGTTGAGGCATTTGCTTTGGGTAACAAGCCTTGGGCATCATTTGTTGATGGTGTGGCTAACGGTTTGGGCTACGCCTTCATCTTGGTGTTGGTGGCCTTCTTCCGTGAGTTGTTTGGTTCGGGCACATTGTTCGGCTTCGACGTGTTGGCACGCTTCGGCTACACCAACAATGCGTTGATGTTGTTCCCCCCAATGGCGCTTATCATCATCGGCTGCATCATCTGGATTCACCGTACTATTAACAAGGATTTACAGGAAAAATAGGAGGGTAGCGTATGTTAAATTTGTTTATTAATTCGGTATTTATCGAAAACATGGTCTTCGCATACTTCTTCGGTATGTGTTCATACATTGCCGTTTCGAAGAGCGTTAAGACTGCAATAGGCTTGGGTGCTGCCGTAACCTTCGTGCAGCTTATGACCGTGCCTTTGAACTACCTCCTTAACGAGTATGTCCTTAAGGATGGTGCTTTGGTAGAGGGCGTAGACCTTAGCTTCTTGTCATTCATCTTGTTCATCGCCGTTATCGCTGCATTCGTGCAGTTGGTGGAGATGATTGTCGAGAAGTTCTCACCATCGTTGTACAACCAGTTGGGTATCTTCTTGCCCCTTATCGCTGTTAACTGCGCCATCATGGGTGGCTCGTTGTTCATGCAGCAGATGATTGGCACAGAGATTAACAACGTAGGTGACTCTATCGTTTACGGTCTTGGTTCAGGTATTGGCTGGTGGTTGGCTATCGTTATGATGGCTGCTATCCGCGAGAAGATCGAG
>JAGCLX010000089.1 GCA_017646785.1 Alistipes sp. | reverse complement strand
GTTGAGGTGTCCGATGCGCACAAGCTGGTCCTCGACCTGTGTTGTCTTCTGCTTGAGCTGCTCCTCGTAGGGTAGGCTCTGCCACTTGCAGCCGCCACACACGCCAAAGTGCTCGCAGAATGGCTCTACGCGCAGGGGTGACTTCTCCACGAAGCGCACGATGGTGCCCTCCATATAGCGGCGGTGGTGCTTGCGTATCTGCACGTCAACCACATCGCCTGGCACTGCCATGGCGACAAAGACAACCTGATTATCCACCTTGCCCATTGCCTTACCCTCGGCAGCAAGCGTGGTTATATGTAAGCCCTCAATAAGAGGGTAGTCCTTTCTTCTCTTTCCCATGTTATCGATTATATATAACTACTAAAAGGCTTTTGTTCTATTCTCCTCGGCATCCTTCTCCAGTGCCTCGTCGCCCTCCCACTCGAAGAACTCGAAGGTGTTGCAGTTTTTGAGGCTGAAGCGTGTGTAGGTGATGGGTAGTCCCATAGCCACGAATTTACTCTCGTAGGCCGTCTTTACCGATAGCACCTCGTCGGCATATCCCGAGCCGTAGATGTCGTCGTTCTGCACCTCGACATCAAGACCCAATCGCTCGATAACGGCTGCAGTGTAGGCGTACAAGTGCTTAGAGTCGGTCTTGAGGTTGATAACGCCATCCTCGGTGAGCATCTTTTTGTAGTCGGCAAGGAAGAGTGGCGATGTAAGACGTTTCTTGGCGCGTCGGCTCTTGAGCTGTGGATCGGGGAAGGTAATCCATATCTCAGACACCTCGCCCTCGGCAAAGAACGAACGGATGAACTCTATGCGTGTGCGCACGAAGCCAACATTCTCCATGCCGCGCTCGGTAGCTGTCTTAGCACCGCGCCACATGCGAGCACCCTTGATATCGATGCCTATGTAGTTCTTGTCGGGGTTGCGCTCGGCAAGTGCTACGGTATACTCGCCACGGCCACAGCCCAGCTCAAGGATGATGGGGTTGTCGTTGTGGAAGAACTCCTTGTGCCAGTTGCCCTTCAAGGGGTGATCCTTGTGGAAGATGTCATCAAACTCGGGCTGCACCATGCACTTGAAGGTGAGGTTCTCAGCAAACTTTCTTAATTTATCTTTTCCCATAAGTATGGATTATGTTTTATTCTACTTATTTTGCGTAGGCTCACCAACCATGATGCCGATGGAGCTTATGCCCTCGAATAGCGTGTCGGGCGTGAGGCGGAACTCATACTGACCCTTGCGACCCAATACCACGTTGCGACGATAGAGAAAGGTCTGCTCCTGGGGGCGTACCTCTCTAATGCGTGGTATGTGGAGCGTGAAAGGCTCCTCCACAACCATGGAGTCGGGAGATATGGTGAGGATGCGCATGCTAACAGAGTCGGCAACGTAGCCCGTGCCATAGCGCACGACAATCTCCAAGTCGCGCTGCGAGAGCGAGTCCTCATTCTCATAGATGAAGCTCTCGGGTGTTGACCATGCGCTTGTTGTCACATCGTGCATTTCGACGCTGTGCTTCACCTCGTTGCACGACATGGCAATAGTGGCCATGGCCACCATAACAACATATATCAGGCGCTGCATCGCTTACTCGTTGTTGCTGTTGTTCTTATTCTTGTTCTCGCCACCATTGTTGCGACGCTCGCCACCATGACGACGACCACGGTGGTTGCGACCACGGCGCTCATTGTGCTCACCACGCTCGTGCTGCTCACGGCTTGCCTCCTCGACGTTTTGGCTCTGCGCAGGTGCTTGGGGATTGCTCTCGCGCTGTTCGCGACTCTCACCGTTGTTGCCACCCTCGCCATTGTTACGTCTGTCGCGTCTGTCACGACGATCTCGTCTGTCGCGTCTATCGCGGCGCTCCGCACCTCGCTGTGGCTCATCAGCACTCTTAGCCTCATTTGCCTCCGAGGAGGGTTGCTCTGTGGCTGTTGACTCTGCGGGTGCACTCTCGTGCGACTCGCTCTTGCCACCGCGTCGCTTATTGCGCTTATTGTGCTTACCCTTATTGTCGAAGCGTGTGATGCTATCCTCCTGGCTGCGATATGTAGGCTCCTCCACTCTGCTCTCGCCGCTCTCACCAATGAGTGTCTCGGCCTTTTCTCCTGCACGGTTAATGGCGATAATCTCTCGAACACGACTAATGGGCAGCGTGGTAAGGTTGGCCATAGTACCCTTGCTTGTTGAGAAGGACATGGTGCCTGCCAGGGGATCTATCTTTACGAGGAACCACTCGCCATCGAGCGTCTGTAGCGGCTCGCGAAGTCGTGGGATGGTGCGGCGTGCGTCAGCATATACGTCGTACTCATACATAAGGCAGCACTTTAGCTTAGAGCACTGTCCGGCCAACTTCTGTGGGTTGAGTGATATCTCCTGCATGCGTGCGGCATTGGTGGTTACACTCGAGAAGCTCGATATCCACGATGCGCAACAGAGTTCGCGACCACATGCGCCGATACCGCCGATACGACCAGCCTCCTGGCGCGCACCAATCTGCTTCATCTCGATGCGGATGTGGAAGCGCTCGGCGAACACCTTGATGAGCTCGCGGAAGTCGACACGCTCGTCGGCAATGTAGTAGAAGATAGCCTTAAGCTTGTCGCCCTGATACTCCACGTCGCCAATCTTCATGTTAAGACCCATGTCGGCAGCGATTTGTCGTGAGGCAATCATGGTCTCGTGCTCGAGGGCTATGGCCTCCTGCCAGCGCTCGATGTCGTAGGGGCGTGCCTTGCGGTATATCTTCTTGAACTCGCCATTGTGGGGGTTGAAGCCCACGCGACGCATTTGCTTTGCCACCATGTCGCCAGTGAGCGACACAATGCCTATGTCGTGGCCAGGCTGTGCCTCCACGGCAACGATATCGCCACGCTTAAGGTCGAGATTGTTGACATTCTGGTAGTAGGAGCGGCGTGTATTCTTGAAGCGCACCTCGAAGATGTCTGTTGGGATGTTGTTGGGGTACTCCTCGAGCCAGTCGGTTTCGTGGAGCTTGTAGCACCCCTCGGATGCGTGTGCACAAATCTCGTCACCGCAGTCACAGAATGTACAACCACGACCAATATCTGGAATATGTTTTTTATTACAACTCATTATCTCTCTGTTATATATATACAATTCGCTGTAAAGATAAGAAAAAATCAGCAAACATAAAAGCCCTAAGCGAAAAGTTTACCAAAGGCTGTGTGCTGTTTCTAAAACATTAGCGACGCTGAGAGCGAGAAGAGGTGTGGATAGGCGTATAGAACGCGGTTGGCAAAGGGGGATATGTTGGTGCGATACCCAGCCTTGTGAAGCGATATGCGATTCTCCTCGTAGCTGCTATATACTACACTGCTACCCAGTATGTTGCGTGCCGAAAACTGAATGTTAAGCGCGAGGTCGTTCTTGAATTTTATATACTTTGCCAGCGTGAGATCAAGGGTCGTTGCATCGGGGAGTCTATCCTGCTGCTTGAGTATCTCGGCCTCCTCTGTTGATGCGGCGTAGGATACTATGCGCACGGTGCGTCGTATGTATGATGGCGTGGCATAGTTGAGGCCCCAGTATTGCACCGAAGCACACGCCGTCCACCCCTTGTGCCTAAAGCAGATATCGCCATAGAGCATGAGTTGAGGCACGCCTACATGAATACCTTTCATTTGTGAAATAGTGTTGGCAATCAGACTGTTGTCGTCGTCGGCATAGGTTGTCACGCTTGGGTTGTCGACGTGGCGATACTGAGCTGCGGTAATGGCTGCATTGGAGTTGAAGTGTTGCGACCATGCGATATATGCGCTTAGCTCGATGCCATAGTGTAGTCGTCCTATTCCCTCAACAACGGCATCTGCATACTCTCCTGCTAGGTCGTCGTAGTAGCGCACAACGTGCATCTCGTTGGCTGTTCTGGTGGCAAATAGTGCTGCTTGCAGTCGCAGGCGTTGTGCAGAGTATCCGTATGATGCTTCTGCCGACAGGGCTGTAGCCACCTTGGGGTTGTCCACAAGGCGATTGTTGTACTCGGGTTGCAGGAAGAGGTCGCTGCAGCATGGGCTTTCGCTACGCAACATGACCGATGCACCTACGTCGTGTTTATCAAAGTCGTAACGAACTGTTGCTGTGAGCATTGCTGGCATAAGCGTAACGCCCTGAGAGTGACCGTATGATGCCTTGCCTGGGAAGAGTTCTTTCTCGAAAAGACCGCGCCTGCGGGTATGCTCAGCAGAGATATTTGCACCTAACGAGAGGTCTATGCCGCTGACGCTCCATTTGGCTGATGCGTAGAACTTTGCGCGAAGGCGCGTTAGCAGATAGTCGTAGCCATAGCGATCGCCCTCCGCAACTCTGTGGTTAGGGTTGTGGAGGTTGTTTTCAGTTAGGTGTGAGTATGTGGCATCATCCTCGATGTAGTAGTCTTTGTCGATGATGTGGCTCGCGCCCAGGAGGTCATCCATTATGCGGAAATTACGCTCCCGATTGCTACTTAGCTCTACGCCATAGTCCACTACCATCTCTTTGATTTGGCTGCGGAGACCCGTATTTACGGTTGCCCGAGAGGTGTTTGTGCGTCGTGAGGTGACGGCATAGCTGGCGTGTCCATCCTGCTGTAGTGAGTTCGTGTGGTAGAGTCTCTCCCAGTCCACCTGTGTGTAGCGCAGGTCGTTGGTCATCCACGCCTCTTCAACTATGCGCTTGTCGTTGGCGTCATGGAAGTATGACGGCATGTATTTGTAGTTGTCAGGTGCGGGAGTTGGGGTGTTGAACCAAGTGAGGGTCGATGTGCCGTAGCGCTCGACGTATATGTTGCTGGCAAGGGTGAGATATGTCGTTGCAGAGACCCTTCGACGCCATAGCGCCACCACCTCAGGGCGTAGTGTTGTGGCAACGCGTGAGTTACGGACCTTGCCGCTCTGCATGCCCCATGAGGGGTTGTACAGCTTGTTGTGGGTAAGCCTATAAGCCTCTTCGGTAGATGCTTGGCGCAGTCCGCGCTCGGACCAAGGTAGTGATAATGTGAGTTCGAGATTGTTGTTGCGGTCGGCGTACGAGGCTCCCACAGAGAGGTCGAGTGCGTTGGTGAATACGCCGTCAACATATATGTCTCGACCCGTGCGCACGCGGGCGTTGCTCATCAGCGTCCAGCCATCTTTGAGCGCGATGCCTCTATCCAGTACGGTGTAGACGCCGCGATAGTTGACACTCATAAGGTAGTTGCGCCCCGAGAGCTCTACTCGCAGCGACTGGCGGTCATACAGCCTCGACTCACTACCCAGAAGTATCATCGTGTTCTCCCCAAGTGCACCACTATATGCGGAGCCTACTATACCACATGTGCTATGAGGGTCATATCCGAGAGCTTTAAGGCTGCGGATAGTCTTGTAGTCGATAGATATGTTGCCGAAGGTATTTCGTGACTCCTCATAGCGAAAACCGCGGTAGCTGCTTGTGGCATAAGCCAGAGCATAGCGATATTTGGGTAGGTAGTGTCTATCTTGTTGCTGCTCCACCTTTAGTTCGTAGAGCCCACCCCACAGCGAAATGTCGTCCTCAGGATCCTCCTTATAGAACTTGAAGTCGCGGTAGTCAAACTCCTCGTCAGAGGCCAACTCTTGTGCCGTGGCCCCTGTCAGTGATATCATAGCTAATATCACCGTGATGAGTATATCTGCAATGCGTAAATTCATATCTCACTACAAATATACAACTTTTGGCGGTCATGGTCAACAGTAGATGTCCAATATCAACAAAAATAGAGAGGCTGCCACTTGGACAACCTCTCTACTCGTTATTTAGGGAACGGATTACTCCGCCTGCATTGCTGCATAAGAGATACTCAACGCATCAGCCTTACGAAGCTCCTGCTTTACAGCTGTAAGCTTACCAACTGTTGCCTCCTTATCTACACGCAAGTTAACAACGATATCCTTGGGACCTACGCCCTTGGTAGTTGTTGTTGCGCTGATGAAGTTGCGAATATCCTCTACCTCCTGAGTCTTGTCATTGAGCTGAATCTTCAACGCATCCTCGCCCTTTGCGGCGTTCATGGGCTTACCCATCCAGATGTTTACAAGATTCTTCTTATCGAGCTCTGTAATCTCGTTAGCCTGGGGCATCTGAACCTTTACCAACGGATCAACCTCACGCATCGTAGTTGCTGCCATGAAGAAGAAGAGCAACATGAACACGATATCGGGAAGTGAAGAGGTCGACATTGCGGGCACTTCACGCTTGCCCTTTTTTGCCATTACTGCCATAATTACTTCTTTGTTTGATCGTTAGGTTCTGCCTCAGAAATCTTCATAGGAACAGCCTTACGGATGTTTGCAGCCTCGATGTCGCCAAGCTCATCGTAACCTACACCATATACCAAACGCGCGATGTCGTCACGGTAGAGGTTGAAGGCGTGAGTAAGCTCATCCTGCACCTGAAGATAAATCTTATACTTTGACTCGTTATCGGCCTTAAGAGAAACAAGACCCTCGCTAATGTTATACTTCTCGCCCTCGATCTCGACAGCCTTCTTGTTAGACTTGTCCTGATCTACGAGGAAGTGGTATACCTCACGCGAAAGACGCGAGTGACCACCCGAACGTCTGAGGTCGTTTGCGCGATACTCGTCAGTACCAACCATGATACTACCGTTACGCGATACGTTCACCTTCAATACGTTACGCTCATTAACATCAACATCGTTCTGCTGCTCTGTAGGGTCAATCCAGGGCGGAAGCGTACGCTTCATACCTGTGTCGACATCCATCGTAGTGGTCACCAAGAAGAATATCAACAGCAAGAATGAAATATCCGCCATTGAGCTGGAGTTAATCTCACCAGCCTTTTTCTT
>JAGCLX010000088.1 GCA_017646785.1 Alistipes sp. | reverse complement strand
GGGAGGAAGTAGAGGTCGTTAAGCGAGGGGAAGCGGTAGTTGCGCGACACGGAGGCCTTAGCGATGATGTTACCAGCCTTAGACACCACGCCGTCAATAAATAGTGCAGGGATGATGGGTGTCCACTCGCGGCCGAACATCTCCTCGCGGATGACTATAGAGATACCGAAGCGGTCCACGGGTCGCCACTTTGCAGACACGGAGCCCGAGAGCTCGGGGCGGCCCTTGCGGTAGCCCACGATAGCCTTGTTGCCATCCTGGCGCACGATGTTCTTATCCTCACTCTCGACGATATGCTGGTGGAGCGATAGGTTGGCAGTAAAGAGCCACTGATTACCGATGTAGTACTCGCCATCGAGCTGGCCATAGAAGGTGTTGATGCGACTGCGCGAGCGTGTCATGTGCGCCATGGTACCATTACCCACATCGCGCTTGTAGTCGTAGGCCATCCAGGTATAGATATATCCACCTCGTGCGCCGAGCTTCCAGTTGCTACGCACATGGTCCCACGACAGCACACTTCTAAACGTATTCTCACGCTGGCGGTTATCGAAGTCGGTGGCATCACCATGGTCCACCGTAAGCATGGCAAGCTCGCGGTTGGAGTTTATATACCAAGCATTTAGGCCCAGGCGGTCACCCCTACCCGTATTGTAGTACACCTCCTGCAAGATGTGCAAGTCCTTATACGCACCACTGCGGTTGCGCTCTATGGGGTAGTACTGGTCTATTATATTCATGTCCTCATCGTAGACGTTCACCTTTTTGTCATGGTTTCGGAATTTGTAGTCGTTGGGTGACGATGAGTATACGGCGCGCGTAGACACCTGCCAGTGGTCATTACCATAAGTCAGGCGCAAGAACTCGTCGAAGGTCTTGAACGACCCCAAGCCCTGCACATATTGCAGACCGAAACCCTTAGCCTGTGCTGGCTTTGTGGATAGCTTGACAGCACCTCCGAGGCCACCGCCCGTTTCGTTCACCGAAGATGTGCCATGCAGCAGCGAGGCGTCGTCGATAAAGTATGAGGGTATCATCGAGAAGTCGGTCATGCCGAGCATGGGGTTGTTTATCTTCATGCCGTTCCACGACACCTGCGTATGCGAGGGCGAGGTGCCACGAAAGGCGACGGTAGAGAGCGTAGCACGGCCATAGTTCTTCACGAAGATTGCCGAGTTGAAAGTGAGCACAT
The DNA here is from genome assembly GCA_017646785.1 of Alistipes sp. The sequence continues at coordinate 2,315 of JAGCLX010000088.1, read as the reverse complement.
CGGCCATAGAGAGGGCGATACTCTCCTTGAGGGCCAGCGTGTCGAACTTCGTCTGCTGCGTACCTATCTCCTTGATGGGGCGTGTGCCATATACCGAAACCTCGGGGATATGCAAACCTTTGCGCGCCCAATCTTTATTATCATTCTCCTGTGCCACAGCGAGATATGGCACAATACATATCAATAGTGTAAGTAGTAGTCTTCGCATAGCCAAACACTATTATTTCCAACAAAAAGCACCTGGTATGATGCCCACATAGAAGCTATCGAGGAGCTCCTTATCCTTAGAGTAGCGATATACCATGCCCTGCTGCACATAATCTATGGCATCGGCAATGTAGACATCGCCCGAGTGGGGGCACACCGTAAGACCATAGTATAGCGTGCCGTTGTAGGGCAGGAAGGGGCGCACGGGGACTCGGTCTGCCGTAACATCCATCTCCCACACATCGTCATTGAGCCAGTATATCTTATCCTTCGTGCCATTGAGCTGCACCTCCGAGGGCCAGTCGCCAAAGTCAAACTTAAACTGCTTCTCGATGGTGAAGGTCTCGGCATCGATGCGGTAGAGCGAGGGTGCTTCGTGACCATAGGGTGAGCCCTCGTAGCCGCCATCGGTTACCGACCACAGCTTATTGTTGCAGTCCATAACGAGCGACGTGGGCTGGATGCCCACGATAAGCTCATCAACAACCTCATCGGTCTCGGTGTCAATCTTTATGATGCGGGTTTGGTATGACCAGCAGTTGACATATAGGTACTTACCATACTGCACCATCTGCTCCGTAGAGCCACTCTCCATGGTCATGCGCGGAATCTCAATGTAGCCCGTAATCTCGTAGCGCTTGGGGTTGACGATGAAGATGCGGTTATCCCAAATCTGCGTGATGTAGGCCTTCTCGTCCGAGAGAAAGTGTATGTAGCGTGGCGATGTTAGGTTTGTGATGCGTCCCACCTCCTTGAAGGTGTTGATGTCGATGGCAAAGACTACGTGTGAGTTATTCACCACCACCCAGCCTATGCCGTTGCGGATGATCATCGACTGACATACGTCACCAAGCTTCATGGCGTTGGCGCGATAGAAGACCTCGTTCTGCACCGTCTTAGTAGCGGGATCGTAGTATGAGAGCGTGGCGTTGCCATACTGGAAGTTACCCTCATTGCAGATAAAGAGTCCCTCACCCGAGGCCGACATATCGAAGTTCTCCTCCAGGCCATACTCCCACTTCATGCACGAGCATAGAACCAAACAAAATATAGCAACGTAGTATCTCATTGTAAAATTAAATTTTGAGAATTTAGCGACACATAGCAAAACACTAAACTTCTTAAACTCTTTATATTACTCTCTTATCTTCATACCATAGTCGAAGAAGCCACACACCTCGGTTGAGAGCTCTCCCAGCCAGCCGCTCTTGGCATTGACACCCACCTGCACCTTCACAAAGTCGATGTAGTCCAAATGTATAGGCTCGCACTCGAAGTCTACGGCATTCGAGATTTTGAAGTGGTTGGCATTGATTCCACCCTCTTTATTCTCCTCCTCCGTGAGGCGGTCAACAGGGCTATAGTTATCGGCATAACCCCAGTCGTACTCCACATTTACCCAATATGAACCATTGCCCGAAGCGTCATAGTTGCGAGCCTCGAGACAAGTGCCTGTCAAAGTATAGCTATCCTCCTCAATCCAAAGGGGATAGTAGTAGTCCTGACGGTGGAACTGCTTGAGGTAGTCAATCTCGCCACTGTTGCCGAGGTTATCTATCCACTGCACAGGCATCTGAGGACCTGTTGGGCGGTAGTAGGTAACGGCATACTCCTGAATGGTTGTCGCCTTGCCCGTCTCCGAGCCAGCCAACTCATACCATGTATCATCGGGGAGGCCATTGCCATTCTCATCCTGCATAACCCACACAATACCAGGCTCTGAAGAGCCACTGAAAGAGTTACCGAGAATGCCAAGGTCGTAATCGCCAGAGTTGTCAATGCTATGGTCGAAGCCCACGACGATATAGCCACCGAAGCCACCGAGCGACACCCATATAGGATTGGGTGTTCCATCCTGCTTGGTCTGCGACATGCGTACCTCGGCATATGCAATAGCTGCCTCGTGAGTGGTCTGCGTACCATCAAAGCCTCCCGTTTGCAACTCGTTAATAAACTGACCAGGGGCGGGGGTATATTCGAAAACTTTGCTCCAATCAGCCTTTGATACTCCACTCTTCGCACGATAGAAAGTACCCTCCTCGTAGACCATGACGCTAAAACGGCGTGTGAGGGTTGTGGGCTGGTTGTCTTTGTTTGTGGTTGCTGTC
>JAGCLX010000087.1 GCA_017646785.1 Alistipes sp. | reverse complement strand
GGTGGTGAGCGTCGCCGTACGGAGATTGCGCGTGCCGTGGCTATCAACCCCTCGTTCATCCTGCTTGATGAGCCTTTCGCTGGTGTCGACCCCATTGCCGTTGAGGATATTCAGAATATCGTAGGTACGCTCAAGGATAAGAACATCGGTGTTATCATCACCGACCATAACGTCGACGAGACATTGGCGATTACCGACCGTACATATCTATTGTACGAGGGTAAGATCCTCAAGGCGGGTACTGCTGAGGATTTGGCTAATGACGAGATGGTGCGTAAGGTATATCTCGGTAGCAACTTCGAGCTTCGCACATCGCCACAGATGCGTCGCCAGATGCGCGAGCGTGAGGAGGCGGAACGTGAGGAGGCTCTGCGCCAGTTGGGACATCTCCACGACAGCGAGGAGAGCGAGGCGAACGAACTATAGTAAAATTAAGCATTATATAATATATGGATGACAGTACGGTTCCTCTTGGAAATAGACTGTGTGGCGAGGTAACACCGCCATGTTCAAAGAGTTATGCGCAACGTGCGTTGGCTGCGGCACTTCTTGCCGAGGGACGCACTACGCTACGCGGTATAGAGTTGTGCCGAGATACTCGCTCGGCGATAGATGCTATCGAGAAGCTCGGTGCGCGCGTGGAGATCAAGGATGATAATACGTTGGTAATTGAAGGCGGTCTAAAGCCTGTGACCAACAGACTAAATGTTGGTGAGTCGGGTTTGGCGGCGCGTCTGTTCACGCCTATTGCGGCGCTGGGTGGCGAGGCTATGACCATTGATGGCGAGGGCACGCTCAAGCATCGTCCCATGGCTATGATGGTGTCGCCATTGCGTGATTTGGGTGTTGAGGTGCGCGATGGCGGTGGCAGACTCCCCATCGAAGTTAAGGGTCCCATTTCGGGAGGTAGGATTGTCGTTGATGGTAGCATATCGTCGCAGTTTATTACGGGCCTACTCATCGCCCTGCCTTTGGCACAGCGCGATACTACGGTTGAGGTGCGCGACGCTGTATCCACTCCATATATAGATATGACCCTCGAGACGTTGGAACGCTTTGGCGTTGAGATAATGCATAACGATGGCGACTATACGGAGTTCTACATCGAAGGTAACCAACAGTTTACGCCAGTAGACTACACTATTGAGAGTGATTGGAGTGCTGCGGCATTCGTTATGGTTGCTGCTGCTATTGCTGGAGAGGTTACGGTTAAGAATATATCTACGTTATCGCGCCAGGCTGATACGGCCGTGTGTCGAGCTTTAGAGCGCGCGGGTGCCTCAATAATCATTGAGGAGGACTCTATCACTGTTGCCCACCGCGACCTGGAGGCCTTCACCTTTGACGCTACCAACTCCCCCGATCTGTTCCCTGCGCTTGTTGCGTTGGCAGCGGCGGCGGATGGCGTGTCGACAATCTATGGTATAGAGCGCCTGAGGGGCAAGGAGAGTGACCGTGGCGAGGTGCTCAGAGATGAGTATAAGCGACTTGGCATCCATATCGAGCTCGACTATGATGAGAATGTTATGCGTGTGGTGGGTGGTAAACCCCACGCTGCGGAGGTTGACTCACATGGTGACCATCGCATAGCTATGTCGTTGGCACTCACGGCTCTACGTATCGAGGATGAGGTCGTTATCCGCAATCGTGAGTGCGTGGCTAAGAGCTACCCCTCATTCTTTGAGGATATTGAAATGCTTAAAACGCATAAGTAGAAGTGAATAATAGCTTCGGAAATAGATTCAAAATAACCATATTTGGTGCTTCGCACGCCGAGGAGGTGGGTGTGCTCGTTGAGGGTGTGCCCGCGGGTGTCGCATTGCCTATGGAGGCCTTTATGGTGGATATAGATAGACGCCGTCCACAGCGCTGTGGCGAGACTCCACGCCATGAGGCTGATGTGCCCACTGTTGAGGGGTTTGATGCGGAGGGTGTAACTACGGGTGGCGTGTTGCGTATTAGCTTTAGTAATAGTAACTTACGTAGCCATGACTACGACCATCTGCGTCGTCAGCCACGCCCCTCGCATGCTGACTTGGTGCAGCTGAAGAAGTATGGCGAGGAGTGCGATATCGCGGGTGGAGGCATGGCCTCGGGACGCATGACCGTGGCGCTTGTTGCTGCGGGTACGGTGGCTAAGGCGCTGCTTGCTGGTGTGGTGTTTAACACGCGCATAGTTGAGGTTGCTGGGGTGCGTGATGAGGCTAAATTTGACGAAATTATTAGTCGTACCGCAGCTGATGGCGACTCTGTGGGAGGTGTTGTTGAGTGCCGTATTTCTGGTGCTATAGAGTCTTTGGGTGAGCCATTCTTTGACTCTGTGGAGAGTGTCATGGCGCACCTGCTCTTCTCTATTCCCGCTGTCAAGGGTGTGGAGTTTGGTGATGGCTTTGAGTCGGCACGCAAGCGTGGCTCGGAGCGTAACGATATGATTATTAGTGAGTCTGGTGTGACATATACAAATAACGAGGGTGGCATAAATGGTGGCATTGCCAACGGTAATGATATCGTTGTGCGTGTGGCTATTAAGCCCACGCCAAGCATAGCCAAGGAGCAGATGACCTACGACTTTGTGGCTGGCGAGGTTAAGCCTCTTGTGATTGGCGGAAGACACGATGCATGCATTGCGCGTCGTGCTGCTGTGGTTGTTGAGGCTATGGCTGCTGTGGCGCTCGCTGACCTAAAATTGCAGTTGTAGATGGCTACGCGCAGAGAGATATTCATGCAGCTCGTGGCAGTGGCGGGCGAGTGCTACCCCGAGGTTGAGGAACGCCAGATTGCCGAGATGATACTCCTTTCTAAGGGTCATATCTCGCGTAACGACCTTTTCATAGAGCCAAATGTGGAGCTGCAAATTCCTGAATTAGAGAGTATATTCGAGGAGCTACGTGCGTGGCGCCCGGTGCAGTATATCGTTGGCAGGGCGGAGTTTGTTGATATGGAGCTTGCCGTGCGCGAGGGTGTGCTTATACCGCGACCAGAGACTGAGGAGTTGGTGGATTGGGTGGCACGCGAGGCAAAGAGTGGTGCTCATATCTTGGATGTTTGCACGGGTAGCGGCTGTATCGCTATAGCCCTAAAGCGCATGGTAAAAAATAGCGAGGTGTGGGCGATGGATCTGTCTCGTGAGGCACTTGCCATAGCGCGAGAGAATGGTGCGGAGTATGCCCCCGATGTACGCTTTGTTGAGGGTGATGCGCTCTCCGACTTCAGCTCTCATTTTGAGGGTGTTATGTTCGATGTTATAGTCTCAAATCCCCCATATATCCCCGATAGTGATAGGCAGCTTATGCGCCCCAATGTCACGGAGCATGAGCCAGATATGGCGCTCTTTGTTGAGGATGGTGACCCGCTGGTGTTCTACCGTGCTATTGCGCGCTGTGGTCGCAAGATGCTCAACGTCGATGGTCGCCTCTACTTCGAGATTTATGAGTTGCTCGTAGAGGAGATGATGAGCATGCTGGAGGCAGAGGGGTATGCAGATATAGTTGTAAGAGAGGACTTTAGAGGAAAACCACGAATGATATGCGCAAGGGTGAGTTCGATAGCGAGATGACGCCACAGCCGCGAGAGCGTAAGCCAAAGACGGCACAGCAGGCCATGCAGTCGTTGATGCGCCTATGTGCTCGCAGCGAGAAGAGCACGGGTGATGCACTGCGTCTTATGCGCACATGGGGTGTCCTCGAGGCGGAGCAGCGTGGTGTGCTCAATAAGCTCCTTGCCGACCGATACATAGATAACCGTCGCTATGCTGAGGCATACACGCGCGAGAAGAGCCGACTCGCGGGGTGGGGAGAGCGTAAGATAGCGATGCAGTTGCGCCTTAAGGGTGTTGAGCGCGAGGTGATTAGTGGGGTGCTCGCCGAGCTTATAGAAGATGATAGCCAAGAGGAGCGCCTACGCGAGAAGCTCGAACGAAAGCTGCGCACTACGAAGGCTGCAAACGACTACGAACTACGAGGTAAATTACTGCGCTATGCTCTCGGCTTGGGCTACGACTACGACATGGCGATGGAGGCGGTAGATAAGGTTGCAAAGCAAAAATAGCAGTAGGCAGAATAAAAAGTGGAAAAAAGTGTGCGACAAATGGTAAAATGTTATTACCTTTGTCGCGCATTATGCTTTTTTATATAGGTACGAAGCGAATAAACAAAAAAATATAGAATATGGCAATTGAATTGAAAGATTTGACCAAGAGCGATGAGAACTACTCGCAGTGGTATAACGATTTGGTTATCAAGGCTGGCCTTGCTGAGAACTCAGCTGTGCGTGGCTGTATGGTAATCAAGCCCTATGGCTATGCTATCTGGGAGAAGATGCGCGATGTCCTCGACCGCATGTTCAAGGAGACAGGACACGAGAATGCATACTTCCCACTCTTCATCCCTAAGTCGTTCTTCTCGCGTGAGGCAAGCCACGTTGAGGGCTTCGCAAAGGAGTGTGCTGTAGTTACACACTACCGCCTTAAGAATGATGAGGAGGGTAAGGGTGTTGTCGTAGACCCCGCAGCACGCCTCGAGGAGGAGCTTATCGTGCGCCCCACATCGGAGACAATCATTTGGAATACATACAAGAATTGGATCACATCATACCGCGATCTACCTATCCTCTGCAACCAGTGGGCTAACGTGGTGCGCTGGGAGATGCGTACACGTCTGTTCCTCCGTACAGCAGAGTTCCTCTGGCAGGAGGGTCACACAGCACACGCAACGGCTGAGGAGGCTATCGAGGAGACAGAGCGCATGATTAATGTCTACAAGACCTTCGCTGAGGAGTGGATGGGTGTTCCCGTTATCGTAGGTCATAAGTCGCCCAATGAGCGCTTTGCGGGTGCTGTAGATACGCTAACCATCGAGGCTCTTATGCAGGATGGTAAGGCACTCCAGAGCGGTACATCGCACTTCCTTGGTCAGAACTTCGCAAAGGCATTCGACGTGCAGTACACAAGCAAGGAGGGTAAGCAGGAGTATGTTTGGGCAACATCATGGGGTGTGTCAACACGCCTTATGGGTGCTCTTATCATGGCTCACTCAGATAACAACGGTCTTGTTCTTCCTCCAAAATTGGCCCCTATCCAGGTTGTTATGGTACCTATCTACAAGGGTGAGGAGCAGCGTCTTCAGGTTGTTGCACGCCTCGAGGAGATGGCAAAGGAGCTTCGCGCTAAGGGCGTATCTGTTAAGGTTGATGGCCGTGACAATGTGCGCTCAGGCTTCAAGTTTGCTGAGTATGAGTTGAAGGGTGTGCCTGTGCGCCTCGCACTCGGCCCTCGCGATATGGAGAATGGCACTATCGAGCTTGCACGCCGCGATACACTCTCTAAGGAGATTGTTTCGCAGGAGGGTCTTACAGAGCGCATCGTGGCTCTTCTCGACGAGATTCAGGCTAACATCTTCCAGAAGGCTCTCGACTACCGTAACTCTATGATCACTAAGGTTGACACATGGGAGGAGTTCCAGCAGGTGCTCAACGAGAAGGGTGGCTTCATCTCAGCACATTGGGATGGCACTCCCGAGACAGAGCAGGCTATCAAGGAGGCTACAAAGGCGACTATCCGCTGCATACCTATGGATGTAGTTGAGGAGAAGGGTACATGTGTATTCTCAGGCAAGCCCTCTAAGTATCGCGTTCTCTTTGCAAAATCATATTAATTTTCGATTATAAGGCAGACATCTACTGCCGCTAACAAAAAGTGCCGTCAATGGGACGTACGTCAAGTACTACCCATCGACGGCATTTTTGCCGAGCGTTGTATCTGCAGCCTTCTAATCAAAAATCCTTTTCCATGATAGTGGCGCGTTAGCGGCACATCCCTAAAAGTAGACCTCCCAAGGCTGTACGTTTTAGTACTATCCTTGGGAGGTCTCTTTTGTGATGCACCACTACCACACCACTCTGATGAAAAATTGGGTAGCGGCTACTCCTGCTACAAAAAAAGAGGGCCGAAACCCTCTTTTCTTATTTATTGTCCATTGCACTTCACGACTACAAAGTCTTGATGTACTCCGATACGTTCTTCTCGATGCGAGCCTCGATGTCGCCATCCTCAGCGCGAACAAACTTCTCGCCAGTTACAGCCTCGAACAACTCGATATAGCGCTCGGTGATGCCTGCAACAACCTCGGGTGTCATGTCGGGTACCTGCTGACCCTACTGACCCTGGAAGCCATTCTCCATCAACCACTCGCGAACGAACTCCTTAGAGAGCTGCTTCTGCTTCTCACCCTTGGCAAGGCGCTCCTCGTAGCCCTCCTTATAGAAGTAGCGTGATGAGTCGGGAGTGTGAATCTCGTCCATGAGGTAGATGGTGCCGTTCTTCTTACCGAACTCATACTTTGTATCAACAAGGATAAGACCCATCTTAGCAGCAATCTCAGTACCGCGCTGGAAGATTGCGCGTGTGTATGCCTCCAGCTGCTCGTACTCCTCACGTGATACGAGGCCCTGTGCGATAATCTCCTCCTTAGAGATATCCTCGTCGTGACCCTCGTCAGCCTTTGTTGTAGGGGTGATGATAGGCTCTGGGAACTTCTGGTTCTCAACCATACCCTCAGGCATCTC
>JAGCLX010000086.1 GCA_017646785.1 Alistipes sp. | reverse complement strand
CGGTAACGCCAGTAGTGACGTGAGTTAGCAGGCACGTTGATGCGCTCATCGTGTGGGTTCTCGCGGCGGAGGTTACCATCCATAGCAATCCAATCCTGGAGAGGAAGAACGGTAAGCATTGCAGGCGACTTAAGGTGCATAGCCACAACCTGCTCGCAAATCCAAGGCTCGCAGAAGTAGGGAGCCTCACCCCATGCGCCAAGCACATGGTTGTAGAAACGCTGTGTGACACCGCGATCCTCCTCCCACCATGCACGAAGTGGGTTCATGTCGTGAGTACCCGTAGTGCAGATTGAGAGGTATGGGTAGTCGTATGTTGAGCCAAACTCCACCTTGGGGTCCTTGGGCATGCGCTGAATCTCGAGTGAGAGGATCTGCTCGCCCGACATCACTGAAGGCACGCAGTCGGGAATCATGCCAAGGTCCTCACCGCACACGAGCATGCCCGTAGCCTCAGTAAGAGGTGGCAACTTCTTGAGTGCCTCCCACTTCCAGAAATCGTTGTGGCGGCGGTAGAAGAAGTCGTTGTAGAGGCGGTTGTATGCCTCCTTCTGGTCGTCAGAGAGCCAACGGTAGCAGTCGGTGTTGTATGCCGAGATGCGGGGGTGGTAGTGGCCGAGCTTAATCTTATCCTCCACGAAGAGTACGTTGTCGGTCTCGGCAATGTTGCCCACGTGCCAGTGCTCGAAGTTGAAGCCATAGCCACGAATCTCATCTACGCTATAGGGCAGTGCTGGGTTGAAGCGACCAAGAAGAGCGTTCACGGCGTTCAATGGAATCTCCCAGATGCGGAAGAAGCCCAAGATGTGGTCGATGCGGTATGCGTCGAAGTACTCGGCCATCTTCACGAAGCGAGCCTTCCACCACGCATAGCCATCCTCCGACATCTTAGCCCAGTTGTATGTTGGGAAGCCCCAGTTCTGACCCATAACAGAGAAGTCATCGGGTGGAGCACCCGCAGATGAGTCCATGTTGAAGAGCTCGGGGTATACCCACGCATCTACGCTGGTACGAGAGATACCAATTGGAATATCACCCTTCAAAACTACACCCTTAGAGTGTGCATAGTCACGCACCTCGCGCAACTGCTTAGAGAGGTGATACTGAACAAAGTAGTGGAATGCCACAGCCTCAGGGTTCTCCTTCTCGTACTTAGCAGCCTTAGCCTTTGTATACTTAGCCATAGCACCCCACTTCGAGAAGTCTGGCGTATGCTTAGCATCGCGCAATGCTGAGAACACAGCATAGGGGCGCAACCACTCCTCGTTAGCTGCGAGGAATGCCTTAAACTCCTTTGATGCAAGAGTCTTTTTACCATCCTGAGCAAATACAAGGCGTAGGTATTCATTCTTAGCGTTGTTAACACGCTCGTAATCTACATTTGGAAGTGAGTTAAGCTCCTTACCGAGAGCCTCAAATCGCGCCATAGCCTCTTTATCCTTGAGCTCGCCTACGTGTGGCAGGTGCAAGAACTGAGGATGGAGTGCGAAGGTAGAGTTTGCGTTGTATGGATATGAGTCCTCCCATGTACCAAACATAGTGGTGTCGTTGATGGGGAGAATCTGGATGATTGACTGACCAGTTGCAGCAGCCCAGTCCACCATAAGACGAATATCATTAAACTCACCAACACCAAAGCTCGAGTTAGAGCGGAGCGAGAAGACGGGAATAGCAACACCCGCACCACGCCATGGTGCCATATCGAAGTCGGGACGCAAGCCCTCAACCACGAGTGCCTCACCCTCAGCTACGGGGTGGCTGAAGAAGTAGTTGTCACCCGACTGCCATGCCACGGGCTCACCCGATGCGCTATCCACGATGACGAACTTATATGCAAAGCCTGCCTTAGGAGCCTTGATGCGTGCGCTCCAAATGGGAGCCTCCATGTCGCTCATGATAACACCCTTCTTTACATCCCAATTGCCCAGAGCCTTGCCATCACCAACCATCACAACATGCTGTGAAGGGCGCACAACGGCGATATCTGCACGGAATGTAACATAACCCTCAGCTGCGAGCTGAGCCTTCTTTGTCTTCTCACGACGGAATACGCCATCTGTGAACATTGACGAGTGGAATGAGCGATCGGCGGGCATATCGTGCCAGCGGTCGAGAACAGTGATCGTAGCAGCCTTCTTGTCAATAGTCAGGCGGTGCAACTTACCACCCCACTCCTTACGCAACACACTATCTCCATAGCGCACCTCATAACGGTATGCGAGTTCTGTGGCAGCAGTCAGCTTAAGTGACGCCTCCCAACGACCATCCCCCACATAGTGCATGGGATAGGCCTTCTCGCGACCTGAATCTACGACAACATATAGCTCCTCGCCATAGGCTGTCATATACTCCAATCTTAAATTTAGTGTCATAATTAATAACTATTTTAATGTTTTATTCGTTGTATATCCATCATCTAAAGGAGCAGAGCATGCAGCTCACTACAGCTCTCCTCTGGGTTGCGGGCATTGAAGTGATAGCCCTGCCAGCCCTCATTAATAGCAGCCTCCACATTCTCCCTGCGGTCATCAATAAACAACGTCTCAGCAGGGTTGAGCTCATAGCGACTTGTGAGTATTTGGTATATCTCGGGGATGGGCTTCACTACATGCTCCTCACACGACACAACATCACCCTCAAAATTGCCATACACCTCCTGCTCACGCAAAAATTCAATAAACTCCTTCGACATATTCGAAAGCACAAAGAGTCTATATCCCTTTGCTTTAAGCATCTCAATAAGATTCTTAGTGGCAGGTATTGCCTCCTGAGTGAGTATCGAACGATGGAGGTTCTTTGCCGCCAACTCACGGTCGCAGCTATTGTATTCTGCCAATGAAGTAATCACCTCGTCATACGACACCACACCGCGGTCATACTCCTCCCAAAACTCTGGCATCTTGGGGAGCATGATGTATGAGAAAAACTTTATAAATTCGGGCTCGAACTTTCTTGGGTCGCGCGCAAAGACTACACCTCCCAAATCGAAAACTACATTTTTAACATTTTCCATAGCGACAAATTTACGAAATATAGATGTAAAATGCAAGCCTATGCAACATTTTTTTACCGAACGAGATATTATGCAAGATGAGTGGAAGAAAAATTGCTATGACGCCAGACAAAATACTAAGCATAAAAGAGTAAAAGGGTTCAAAAAGGAGACCTTTTCAAACCCTTACAATGTTATAGACGAGCGCAACCCTACTGCTCGACAGCCTCTTGGTTCACGCACTTCAAAATCGTTGAGCGCATAGCCTCAACTATAGACTGCTTGACATACGTACGGCTAACAGCCAATGCTATGCGTCGCGATGTAGCATTTTTGGCGATACTCTTAACTCTATTTCTACGTGATAATGGGATGAATTCAAGCGCCATTTCAGGTATAATTGTCATACATGAGGTGCAATCAACCATACGCATAAGCGTATCCAATGAGCCCGACTCAAAGTAGAAATGCGATGGTATATCGTGAGCAGCCTGGCACAGCTCGAATATCTGATCACGCATACAGTTACCGCGACTCAAGAGTATAAGATCCTTAAAATCAATATCCTCAATGCGAATATTTGAGCGCTCGAACAATGGATGCGAGGGCGACACGTAGGCATAGAAGTGGTCACTAAAGAGGTCATGCTCGGTAATACCCTCACCGCATGTTCCCGAAGCCACAAGAGCAGCATCTATGCGATCGCGCTTGAGCGACTCGATAATTTCAGCTGTAACCATTTCGTGAATCTCCAACTCTACCTTTGGAAACTCCTTTACAAAGGTGGGGATAAACTTATGCAAAAGGTAGGGTGCGATTGTGGGTATGACGCCCAAACGCATCTTTCCCGCCGTCTCACCACGCATCTCAGCGACAGTTTCGTGGATATGCTTGTATGAGCGTAACGCTTCTCGCGCCTGCTCCAACACAACCTCACCCACAGCCGTAGGTATAATAGGCTTCTTTGTGCGGTCGAGCAACACCACGCCAAGCTCCTCTTCAAGAGCCTTAACCTGCATCGAAAGCGATGGCTGGGTCACAAAACAGTGTTCAGCAGCCAACGAAAAACTACCACAATTAGCCACCGCCAATAGGTACTCAAGCTGAATTATTGTCATATTCTTTATAAGGATATTTTGTTTGCCATGCACAAAGTTATAAAATAAATCTATAAACACAAATAGTTATGGCATAATCCGCGATTTTTTTTGTACATTTGTCCGCTGTTCGCGCATATAATAGTGTACGCGCACGCACAATAATTAGGTTAAGAACGAAATAAAACATTGATTATGGCAAAGATAATACTTACAGGAGACCGCCCAACTGGCAAACTCCACCTCGGACACTTCGTAGGCTCATTGAGCCGCCGCGTAGAACTTCAGAACACGGGGCTCTACGACAAGATATTCATTATGATTGCCGATGCACAGGCTCTCACTGATAATGCCGACAACCCAGACAAGGTACGTGAGAATATCATCGAGGTTGCACTCGACTACCTCTCGTGCGGTATCGACCCCACAAAGTCGACAATCTTCATCCAGTCGTACGTAACCGAGCTTACAGAGCTTGCGTTTTACTACATGAACCTCGTTACTGTACAGCGCTTGCAGCGTAACCCAACCGTAAAGGCCGAGATAACTCTCCGCGGCTTTGCCGAGCATGGCGAGGAGCAGGAAAACCAGCAGCGCAAGGGTACTCCCGTGGGCTTCTTCACCTACCCCATCTCTCAGGCTGCCGACATCACCGCCTTCCGCGCAACTACTGTTCCCGTAGGCGAGGACCAGGAGCCTATGATTGAGCAGACACGCGAGATTGTCCACAAGTTCAACTCTGTCTATGGCGAGACGCTCACAGAGCCCGAAATCATGCTGCCCACCAACTCAGCATGCTTGCGCCTCCCTGGCACCGACGGCAAGGCTAAGATGTCTAAGTCGCTCGGCAACTGCATCTACCTATCCGACTCGGCTGAGGATATCAAGAAGAAGGTTATGAGCATGTACACCGACCCTGACCACCTCAAGGTCACTGACCCAGGTAAGGTTGAGGGTAACACCGTGTTCACCTACCTCGACGCCTTCTCTACCGACGAGCACTTCGCTAAGTACTGCCCCGACTACGAAAACCTCGAGGCTATGAAGGAGCACTACCGCCGTGGAGGTCTTGGCGATGTAAAGTGCAAGAAGTTGCTTATCGCCGTATTGGAGGAGCTTTTGGAGCCTATCCGTGAGCGTCGCAAGCACTACGAGCAGCACATCGAGGAGGTATACGACATTCTACGTCGTGGTTCGGAGGAGGCACGCAAGGCTGCTGCCGAGACCCTCAACGACGTGCGTAACGCTATGCGCATAAACTACTTCGAGGATAAGGAGCTTATCGCTCGCCAGGCTGCTGAGTACCGCAAGGAGTAACACCACCCTACAACAACATGAAATTCGAACAACAAATAAAGGACTACATCTATAGCGGATACCTTGCCGTTTCGCGCCGCCTATCCGAGGCGCAGACCATGGCCATCCTCGCTGTTCTTGTAGGTCTATGCGCAGGTGTCGGAGCATACATCTTCAACACCCTGCTACACACTATAACCCATGCTTTAACCTCGTGGACACCCGTTGACCGTGCCCAGTGGCTATACCTTGTCTACCCCGCTATCGGTATTATCCTGGCGACGCTATTTGTTAAGCACGTCGTTAAGGATGGCATCTCGGAGGGTGTGACTCGCGTGCTTTACGCCATGTCGCGCACCAACTCTCGCATCAAGGGTCATAACACATGGACATCTATTGTGGGTGGTGCTACAACCATTGGTTTTGGTGGTTCTGTAGGTCCCGAGGCACCTATCGTACTGACAGGTGCTGCCATAGGCTCTAACATCGGTAAGCTTGCACGCTTAAACTACAAGAACATCACGCTAATGCTGTGTTGTGGTGCCGGTGCTGCGGTAGCTGCCGTCTTCAAGGCCCCAATCACAGGTGTGGTCTTCGTACTCGAGATTCTCATGCTCGAGATTACCTCGAAGTCGATCATCCCCTTACTCCTCGCATCGATGACTGCGACCATCACCTCGTTGGTGTTCCACGGTTTTTCACCCATCATCGCCGTGTCACTATCGCATGGTGATATGTTCCAAGTAGAACAAGTTCCACTATTCGTTCTGCTCGGATGCTTCTGCGGACTTATGGCCTTCTACTTCACCTCTGTAAACTCTAAGGTCGGTGGCTTCTATAAGAGTGTGAACAAGCAGTGACGTAAGTGGCTCTATGCCGGTGTTACACTTGGCGTGCTCATCTTCATCTTTCCACCCCTCTACGGCGAGGGTCACGACAGCTTTGGTGCACTGATGACCGGTAACACCGATAGTCTATTCAACCACACGCTCTTCCACTCGTGGAGCAGTACAGATTGGTTCCTTATCATCTACCTCATCGCCGTGATGCTCTTCAAGGTCATCGCTATGGCTACGACCAACGCTGCGGGAGGTGTGGGTGGTACCTTTGCTCCCTCACTCTTTGTGGGTGCCTTTGCAGGAGCAACCATCGCTGTAGTATGTCAGGTGGTCTTCGGCTGGAATGCCTCTATCACCTCGTTTACGTTGGCTGGTATGGCGGGTGTTATGTCGGGTGTTATGAAGGCTCCACTTACTGCAATTTTCCTTATCGCCGAATTGTCGAATGGCTACGGACTATTCATTCCACTTATGATTGTGTCGTGCATATCGTTTGCTGTGAACTACAGTATGGACCGCGACTCTATCTACACCAAGCAGCTTCGTTTGCGTGGTGAGTTGCTTACACACGACAAGGACTCTTCTGCATTCGTATTCTTGCGCCTTGACCAGCTTATGGAGACCGACTTCATTCGTCTACGCGAGTCAATAACGCTGGGTGATGTTGTTAACATCATCTCTAGTGCGCGCCGCAACATCTTCCCCGTTGTAGACACCTCGGGTAAGCTTCTTGGCATAGTGCAGCTCGACGATCTTCGTCACGACATGTTCAACCGCGATAAATGGGCAACATCCATCATGCACTACATGATTCAGCCACCAGATAAGGTGCACGAGCACGAGATGATCCAGAGCATCATGCCCCGTTTTGAGCAGGCTAACACTTGGATGCTTCCTGTCATCGACAAGCAGAACCACTATCTCGGCTTTATCTCTAAGTCGCGCATATTGAACGCCTACCGCGAAGCACTTGTTAATGTATCGCAGGCAGACTAAACCAAAATCGGAGTAAGATAATAACTAAAAAAAATATAGAAATTTATGGCATTACAATGTGGCATTGTAGGACTTCCCAATGTGGGAAAGTCGACTCTTTTCAACTGTTTGTCTAATGCGCGTGCGCAGGCGGCAAACTTCCCCTTCTGTACTATCGAGCCCAACGTGGGCGTTATCACCGTACCCGATGAGCGACTCACAAAGCTCGTAGAGATTGACAACCCCAAGCGCGTTGTGCCCACAACAATCGAGATTGTGGATATTGCAGGTCTGGTAAAGGGTGCATCTAAGGGTGAGGGTCTTGGAAACAAGTTCCTCGCCAACATCCGTAACACCAACGCCATCATCCACGTGTTGCGCTGCTTCGAGAATGAGAATATCACACACGTCGACGGTACTGTAGACCCCGTGCGCGATAAGGGTATCATCGACACCGAGCTTCAGCTCAAGGACCTCGAGACCATCGAGAACCGCATTGGCAAGTGCCAGAAGCAGGCTACAGCGGGCGACAAGAACGCAAAGCGCCAGTACGACATCCTCTGCCGCTATAAGGAGGCTTTGGAGCAGGGACTCTCAGCTCGTACCGTAGAGCTCACCGCCGAGGAGCGCAAGAGCGTCTACGATCTCAACTTGCTCACCGACAAACCCGTTCTCTATGTGTGCAACGTCGACGAGGCTTCAGCCGTTACGGGCAATGCCCACACCGAGGCTGTGCGTGCAGCTATCGCAAGCGAGCATGCCGAGATGCTTATCGTTGCAGCGAGTGCCGAGGCAGATATCGCCGAGTTGGACACCTACGAGGAGCGCCAGATGTTCTTGCAGGACATGGGCTTGGAGGAGTCGGGCGTAAGCCGTCTTATCAAGGCTGCATACCGTCTCTTGGATTTGCAGACATTCTTCACCACAGGTGCTGACGAGAGCCGTGCATGGACCTTCCGCCGTGGAATGAAGGCTCCCGAGACTGCAGGTATCATCCACACCGACTTCGAGCGCGGTTTCATCCGTGCGGAGGTTATAAAGTATGCCGACTACGTTGAGCTTGGCTCGGAGCGTGCTTGCCGCGAGGTAGGTAAAATTGGCATCGAGGGTAAAGAGTATGTTGTGGAGGATGGCGACATCATGCACTTCCTCTTCAACGTGTAACCACATTAAGACAAGAGTATTTAATAACGTAAAACAAGACTACATATATGAAACGTGAAGTAAGAGTGCGCTTCGCACCCAGCCCCACAGGTCCGCTACACATTGGCGGCGTTCGTACAGCACTATATAACTACCTCTTTGCTCGCCGTCATGGCGGTAAGATGATCCTCCGCATTGAGGATACCGACTCGCAGCGCTTCGTGCCAGGTGCCGAGGAGTATATTATCGAGTCGTTGAAGTGGTGTGGCATCGAGATTGACGAGGGTGTAGGCGTTGGTGGTCCACATGCTCCCTACCGCCAAAGTGAGCGTCGCGAGATCTATTTGAAGTATGCCATGCAGCTCGTAGAGGCTGGCTGGGCATACTACGCTTTCGACACCCCTGAGGAGCTCGACGCATTGCGCAAGGAGGCTGAGGATGCAGGTAAGACATTCGCATACAACTATGAGGTACGCGAGAAGCTACCCACATCGTTGAGCCTCTCTAAGGAGGAGGTCGAGGCACGCATCGCACGTGGCGACCAGTGGGTAGTTCGCTTCAAGATGCCCGAGAATGAGGTTGTTAAGATGGATGACCTCATCCGTGGCCATGTGGAGGTTAACACCTCTACACTCGACGACAAGGTGTTGTACAAGTCGGCAGATGCACTTCCAACATATCACCTCGCTAACATTGTCGACGACCACCTCATGGAGGTATCGCACGTAATCCGTGGTGAGGAGTGGTTGCCATCATTGCCCTTGCACTACCTCTTGTATCGCGCATTCGGTTGGACAGATACACAGCCTGAGTTCGCACACCTCCCATTATTGCTGAAGCCTACAGGTAGCGGCAAGCTCTCTAAGCGCGATGGCGACAAGATGGGCTTCCCCGTATTCCCCTTGTTCTGGACATCACCCACTGGCGAGACATCACGCGGCTACCGCGAGGATGGCTACCTTGCTGAGGCATTCATCAACATGTTGTCACTTCTCGGTTGGAACCCTGGCACAGAGCAGGAGATATTCTCTATGCAGGAGCTTATCGACGCCTTCTCTCTCGACCGTGTATCAAAGGCGGGTGCACGCTTCCAGCCCGACAAGGCTAAGTGGTTCAACGCACAGTATATGCACAACCTCTCTGACGAGGCTCTCGCACCCTACATGCAGCCTATCTTGAAGGCAAATGGCATTGAGGTAGCTGATGAGGTGGCTGGTAAGGCTGCAGGCATCATGAAGGAGCGCATGACACTCACAACAGATATGTGGGACCTCACATCATTCTTCTTCGTAGCACCCACAGAGTATGAGGAGAAGCTTGCAAAGAAGCAGTGGAAGGGAGACAACCCAGCTATGTTGGCTAAGCTCCGCGGTGTTTTGGAAGGTATTGAGGACTTCTCTAAGGAGAACACCGAGGCTGTAGTGCGCGCATGGCTCGAGGCTGAGGGTTACTCGTTGGGTCAGGCGATGAACACTCTACGCCTTGCTCTGGTTGGAGCAGGCAAGGGTCCCGGCATGTTCGACGTTACCGAGTTCATCGGCAAGGCCGAGTGCTTGAAGCGCATCGACAACCTTATCGCTAACCTCAAACCCGTAGAGTAATGGAGATTTTACAGCATATATGGGGCTCTACGCCCGAGGGCGAGGGCATCATCCTCTACACCATGCGCAACAGCCGTGGCTCGGAGGTACAGCTATGCAACATCGGCGCCTCTATCGTGAGCGTCAAGTTCGCGGACCGCAATGGCAACATCGATGACGTGGCACTTGGCTACAAGGAGCCAACAAGCTATATCGGTGATGGTGCAGCGAGTGGCAAGAGCGTAGGTCGCGTGGCGGGTCGTATCGCGCGTGGCCAGATGACCATCGATGGCGTGGAGTACCGCCTTGAGGTAAACAATGGTCCTAACCACCTTCATGGTGGCTCTAAGGGCTTTGCTAACCGCTACTGGGAGGGTCGCGTGGAGACCAACCGCGTGGTGTTCAGCTACGTATCAGAGGATATGGAGCAGGGCTACCCTGGCGAGTTGGTTGTGGAGGCCATCTACGACTTCGACGATGAGGACAACCTCGAGATTACATACCTCGCAAAGTCGAACAAGAACACCGTATGTAACCTCACGAACCACCTCTACTGGAACCTCCATGGCGAGGGCTCGGATGAGACAATCCTCGACCACGAGCTTAAGCTCAACTCGTCGGAGGTGTTGGAGATGGACATCGTGCAGATACCCACAGGCAAGCTCCTCGACGTTAAGGGCACTGCGCTCGACTTCACCTCATGGCGCAGATTTGGCGACGAGATAGACTCTGAGTTTAACAACATGCATAACTTCCGCGGCTATGACCACTGCTTCAAGGTGGATGGCTGGAAGAAGAACATCCTCGGCGAGGTGGGCGAGTTGCGCTGCGAGGCTACGGGACGCAGAGTTACAATTCTCTCGTCACAGCCCGCTGCAGTGCTCTACACGGGTAACTGGTTGGCAGGTGGCTGCCCAAAGACAAAGTCGGATAAGTACTATCAAGACTATGCAGGTGTGGCTATCGAGTGCCAGGGCTTCAGCGATGCTGTGCACCACCCCCACTTCCCATCAATTGAACTTAAGGCCGACGAGCTATACTGCAACAAGATAGTATTCAAGCTCGGTACATTCTAATAGACAACAACAAGGTTATGAGAAAGTTATTTTCATTTATCCTGCTTGCAACACTCGCCACAGCGTGTGTTAAGGATAACATTGACACTCCTCAGGCTGAGCAGAGCCCAAGCGACAAGATACACCTTGCCAGCGACAACGCGGCTAAGGGTCGCCTCATTGTAAAGCTCGAGAGTGCTGACACTGAGTTTAGCATCGAGGGTATTGAGCTAAACGTAGAGCCACTCTTTGGCAACAAAGCCAATGAGGAGCTCGGCAAGTGGTTGCTTGTGCGCTTCGATGAGTCGTTGAGCAATGCTAAGGTGGCTGAGGCCATCGCCAAGGATAGCCGCGTGGTGAGCGTGGAGTATGACGTACCCTTGAAGCGCATCGAGGGCAAGAAGGTAGCAATGCCCGAGTCACGCCCCGAAATCACTCGCGCGGTGGAGTTCCCCTTCGACGACCCAGAGTTGCCATGGCAGTGGCACTACTACAATGACGGCTCGTTGGATGATTACGGTATCTATACTGGTCTATGTAAAGCAGGTGCAGACATCAACCTGCTTAACGCCTGGAAGTACACAGCGGGTGACAACCGCGTCATCGTGGCAGTGTGCGATGGTGGTATCGACACCGACAACCGCGACCTTGCGGACAATATGTGGTTTAACGAGGCTGAGAAGTATGGCCAGAAGGGAGTCGATGACGATGGCAACGGCTACGTTGATGATGTCTATGGCTATAACTTCGTAAGGGACAGTGGCAATGTCACAGCCGACGCCCACGGCACACACGTAGCGGGTACTATCTCAGCGGTGAACAACAACGGTTATGCCGTATGCGGTATCGCTGGTGGTACAGGTAAGGGCGATGGTGTGCGCCTGATGTCTATCCAGGTCTTCGATGGCGAAGATGGCTGCTACTCATCAGATATGGCTCGTGGTGTAATATACGCTGCAGATATGGGTGCTGTTATTATCAACAACTCATGGGGTTACGACGCAGGTGTATTTTACAGCGACAACGACTATGATTCCTCCGATTATGTGCTAAAGAATGCCTTCGACTACTTTAAGGCTAATGCACGCCTCGAGGGTGTTATGGAGGGTGGATTGGTAGTGTTCGCTGCTGGCAACGAGGCATACCCCGAATCAGCATATCCTGCTGCTCACCGCGACTATATCTCTGTATCGGCAATGTCATCTGACTTCAAGGCCACTTACTACACCAACTATGGTCCTGGTGTAAATATCTGCGCTCCTGGTGGCGACTCTATCTACGGTACGGTTTTAATTATATCGTCAGTCTCTGCTACTGAGAAGGATGGCTACGAGTATATGCAGGGTACCTCTATGGCGTGTCCACATGTATCGGGCTGCGCTGCTCTTGCCGTATCTTACGCTGCAAAGCAGGGCTATACACTCACCGCAGACGAGCTTCACCGTTTGATTCTCACCTCGGTGCACGACATCAACGTCCACCAGACAGGCTCAAAGTATACATACGACTTCGACCTTGGAGAGTATCTAACCATGAGCTTGGCACCATACAAGGGTAAGCTCGGCTCGGGATATATTGATGCGCACCTACTCCTTATGCAGATGGACAAAACGCCATGCCTCTACCTTACAACCAACGAGGATGCTAAGCTATCACTCAACACCTTCTTTGGTAATGGCTCAAAGGATCTTAAGTATCAAGGTTGCTCAGCAACAAGTGACGTGCGCACAGAGCTTGGCATCGAAACCCTCAGCGTGGATAATGGCATGCTTAAGATTAAGGCGACAAAGCCTGGCTCGGGTCGCATCACCGTAAGGGCCATCGTGGGTGGTGATTACGTGGGTGGCTCAAGCATTGGTGGCTCATACGTAGAGCGCGAGATAGAGGTTGTCGTTCGTGGTCGCGTGGCCGAGAACGGCGCATGGTTGTAACCTTAAATGAGAACAGAACTATGAAGAGATACCTATTTATACTATTAGGCGCGCTGCTATTCACCTCGTGCGAGATAATTCCTGGTATAACAGGCACTGCCAACATCACCATGGGTGACACAAACTTCGAGTGCACAGAATATAGCGCAACAATAACCACCGACATGCCTACGGTGACACTAAATGGTGCGGCATACTCCAACTACACCCTCTCGCTAAAGTATATCGACAAGGCAAGCGAGAACGTGAGTGAGTATATCGTTGTTGACACCTACTACGTCATCAACAACAAGGTGACATTCAACATCGAAGACCTCGAGCCTAACACTCAGTATATTGCATACTTGACTGTAGACGCAGGTGTATTCGGTAGCGCATACACCACTATACTATTCACCACAAAGGAGCATGTGCCCACATGTAGCATCGAGTGCGATGGCGAGGTGGAAGCCAAGGGCATCAAGGCATCTATCTTGTTGACGGGTGTGGCTTACAAGGCCGATGGCGTGGCTCAAGAGATTGCAAACGTGCGCCTTGAGTACTGCGAGGTGGGCAACGAGGATGAGTGGGTAGCCGTGGATGTTGAAAACTACAACAAGGCGATATCAATCCCCGCTAATGGCGACAGCTACCTCAGCGAGAACACCAACTACCTCTATCGTGTTACTATCACTCCCGAGGATAATAAGCTAAGCAGCCTCACATCCGAGGAGATTGAGTTCAAGACTACATACGCTAAAATCACCGCCGATATTGATACGCCACAGCTATCAATCGAGGGCGACACACTCAACATTGTTGTTGAGAGCGCAAAGGCCTACTTTGATGGCGAGACTCTCCCCCGATATGAAGATATCGAGTATGGATTTATCTATCGCGCAGATGGCGAGAGCGAGTGGTCAGACCTAATTGCCTCGAAGCCCAAGAACGGCGCTCTGTCACACTCCATGGCACTAAACCTCCTCTTGGAGGATACAACCTATGAGTTCTGCGGCGTGATTATTGCTGGCCCAAAGAATAAGGAGTTTACCTCAGATATTGCCACTATAACCACTCCTAAGAGCGATGACGGTGGTACGGATGATGGTGGCACGGATGACGGTGGCTCTGACGACGGTGGCACGGATGACGGCGGCTCTGACGATGGTGGCACGGATGACGGCGGTTCTGACGATGGTGGTTCTGACGATGGTGGAAACGAGGATGATCCCATCACGCCTCCCACGCCTCCTATCTCTGGCGATGCCGACACCACAGAGCTTGAAGGTGAGTGGCACCTTACCTCATGGCGCGGTAGCGAGCCCTCATTCGACGTATACTTAAGCATAAGAGCCGATGGCGTAGTGTCACTATTCCAGCGCATCGAGAGTCGCGAGTGGCAGACATTCTATAGCACCGTAGGCTATGAGAATGGCATCATCTTCGGCGAGTACACCGACGGCGCGACATGGGCTACGTCATACTATGTAAGCATAGATGGCGACACCATGGTGTGGACAGACACAACAGATAGCACCGATGTATCGGTATACACTCGTTGCACACTGCCCAACATGACCAACCCCGAGATTAGAACAGCATCGGCTACGGGTAAGCGATTCCTATAAGACATCGCTTTGTATAACAGTAAAGGCTACTAACTGTGCGTTAGTAGCCTTTACTATTTGGGGTAAAAGAGAAGTAGCCCTCCACATGGAAGACTACTACCCTATCTTATTTACTTGTTAAGCACGAGTTTCTCAATCTCCTCAATCTGAGCCTTGAACTGCTTATCGGTATCCATCATATCGCTTACGGCCTTGCAGCTGTGGAGTACCGTAGCGTGGTTACGACCACCAATAGATGAGCCGATAACCGTGAGTGGCGCTTTGGTGTGCTGCTTAGCAAGGAACATCGCAACCTGGCGTGCCTGAGCTACATCGCGCGTACGCTTTGTAGAGTTAAAGGTGTCGAGCTCGATGTTGTAGTACTCGCAGACAACCTTGACGATGTGGTCAATGGTAATCTCGCGCTGTGTGAGCTTAACATACACCTTGAGGATATCCTTTGCAAGCGAGATGGTGATCTTGCGACCAAGGAACGAAGCATTGGCAATGAGCGACGATAGCGCACCCTCAATCTCTCGCACATTAGCAGAGATATTCTCAGCGAGATATGTTACGACCTCCTCGGGGATGTTCGTGCCAAGACGCTGTGCCTTAGCTCGGATAATCTTTACCTTGGTGTCGTAGTCGGGAACATTCAACTGCGCAGACAAGCCCCACTTGAAACGCGTGAGAAGACGCTGCTCAATATCCTTAAGTTCCACGGGTGGCTTATCCGATGTTAGGATGAGCTGCTTACCCGCCAACTGCAGGTGGTTGAATATGTTGAAAAATACGTTCTGCGTACCTGTCTTACCCGTTAGCTCCTGGATGTCGTCGATAATCAAGACATCAACCATCTGATAGAAGTGGATGAAGTCGGTAATCTCGCCATTCTTATACGCCGTCTGGAACTGCGCCTGGAACTTGTTCATCGAGACGTAGAGAACCTGCAACTCGGGATGACGCTGACGAACCTCGTGGCCGATAGCCTGCACGATGTGTGTCTTACCAAGGCCTGAATCACCATAGATGTACAAGGGGTTGAACGCCGTACTACCGGGCGATACCGCAACAGCCATACCTGCCGAGCGAGCCAAGCGGTTGCACTCGCCCTCGATGTGGTTATCGAAGGTGTAGTTATGATTTAGCTGTGGATCGATAACTATTCTACGTGGAAGGCCTGGAAGTGCAAAAGGATTTTTTATCTTTGCAGTGTCAATGGGGCGCGCAAACTCGGGTACGGCCGTAGCATTGGCCTCCACCTGCTGGGGGCGCACCTCGCGAGGCACAGCGTAGTGCAACTGAGTATCAGCACCATAAAGCTCCATAATGATAGGCTTTAGGCGTGAGAGGAAGAGCTTTTCGATGTTTACAACGAAGCTCTCGTTGGGCACACGCAAACGGAGATTCGAACCATCGAATCCGATGGGACGAATAGGCTTGAACCACTTTACATACTCCTCCTCGGTGATAGAGTGCTGGAGTCTGTCAAGGCAGTCCTGCCATACTTGTGTATATGTCTCTGTGTGCGTCATCACGTTCTAAAATATCCTATAGTATAGAGGCGACAAAAGCCCCGAAACAGTTCAAATACTCTGTTTCAATAAGTTACGTTTTTACTATCTCTTTTGCTAAAACCAGCCTCGATTTACCAGCGGTAATAAAGCTGTTTTTGACACTGCAAAGATGTGGATAATTTTATTAAAATATATTCGAAAAAGAGTTGCAAAATTCGATTTTTATTTTAAGGCTTGGCGGGTCTAATTTTTGCTGAAAAATTTAATGCACTGATATAGTAGTATTTCAATAATTTTTAGTATATTTGCATATCTGATTTTTTATTGAGCAAACAATAATCTATAAAAATAACTAATAGCTATGACAAACGATTTGGATAAGATGGTGATGTCGAAGGCGCAGGCATGGCTTGACGGCAACTACGATGAGGCTACTAAGCAGGAGGTACGCCTCTTGATCGAGAACAACCATAACGAGCTTGTTGAGAGCTTCTACAAGGACCTCGAGTTTGGTACTGGCGGTCTTCGTGGCATCATGGGTGTGGGTTCTAACCGCATGAACATCTACACCGTAGGTGCTGCTACTCAGGGACTTGCAAACTACCTTAAGATGAATTTCGTGGGCGAGGATATCAAGGTTGCAATCTCTCACGACAGCCGCAACAACTCACGAATGTTCGCTGAGCGCGTAGCAGACATCTTTGCTTCAAACGGTTTTGTAGTATACCTCTTCGATGCTCTCCGCCCCACTCCTGAGCTTTCGTTCGCTATCCGCGAGCTCGGCTGTCAGTCGGGTGTTATGGTCACTGCATCGCACAACCCCAAGGAGTACAACGGCTACAAGGCATACTGGAATGACGGTTCTCAGGTAACCTCACCCCACGATGTTAACATCATCGCCGAGGTGGGTAAGATTACAGACAATAGCCAGGTGCTCACTGGTAAGAACCCAGAGAATATCCACATCCTTGGTGAGGAGTTCGACAAGCGTTACCTCGCAGCTATTAAGGAGCTATCACTCTCACCTGAGGCAGTGGCAAAGTACAACGACATGAAAATTGTCTACACACCTTTGCACGGCGCAGGCGTAAAGCTCGTACCACAGTCATTGCGTAACTATGGTTTCAACAATATTATATGCGTAGATGAGCAGATGGTGCTCGATGGTAACTTCCCAACAGTGGCATCGCCCAACCCCGAGGAGCGCAAGACTATGGCTATGGCTATTGAGCTTGCGGAGAAGGAGGGTGCCGACTTCGCAATGGCTACCGACCCCGATGCTGACCGCTTGGGTGTAGCTCTCCGCACTGGCAAGGGCGACTACGTATTGTTGAACGGCAACCAGACCCTCGTGCTCTTGATGTGCTATCAGCTTACTCGTTGGGCAGAGCTCGGCAAGATTACCGGCAAGGAGTTCGTCGTTAAGACCATCGTAACATCTATGATGCCTGACGCTGTGGCTGAGCACTTTGGCGTTAAGTGCTACAACTGCCTCACTGGCTTCAAGTATATCGCTAAGATCATCCGCGAGCAGGAGGGCTTGACTAAGTATATCGGTGGTGGTGAGGAGTCGTTTGGCTACTTGCCTGGCGACTATGTACGCGATAAGGATGGCGTTGCTGCTATCACACTCGTTGCTGAGGCTGCTGCTTGGGCACGCGACACTATGGGCATCACTCTCTACGAGTGGTTGCAGCAGCTCTATGTTAAGTATGGTTTCTTCCGTGAGGGTCTTGTAAACGTAGTACGCAAGGGTAAGGATGGCGCTGCAGAGATTCAGCAGATGATGGTTGACTACCGCCAGACACCTCCAACAGCAATCCTTGGCTCACCCGTGGTTAAGATCCTTGACTACAAGACTTTGGAGGAGCTCGACGTGCGCACAGGCCAGAAGAAGCCTATCGAGGGTATCGATGAGAAGAGCAACGTATTGCAGTGGATTACTGAGGATGGCACTAAGGTATCAGTACGTCCATCAGGCACAGAGCCTAAGATCAAGTTCTACTTCGGCGTGAAGGCGAAGTTGGAGTCTGTTGACAAGTTTGACGAGACATTGGCGGCACTCGACAAGAAGCTTGAGGATATCGCCAAAGAGCTTAATCTATAAGATGATAGCTCTCTAAAACGAGAGAACGGGGTTACACATCGTGTAGCCCCGTTTTATTTTCTTAGTGGTTATAAGTGAACACCCTATCGACTGGAATATCATGAGGGTCGGTGGGCAGAGTGTCGAATATCTGACAGCCAAACGCTACACCATAGGTCACTGCACGGAAGCCCTCGAGGGCCATATACTTATCGTAAAAGCCACCACCTCGTCCCAGGCGCTCACCACGCAGGGTAAAGGCACGTGCAGGAACAATCATCAACTCGATATCACCCACCCAGACCTCTTTGTCACCAACAGGCTCGATGATACCAAAGGCGCCCTCGGTCATACGATCGGGATGATAGTCGTAGTAGCGCATAATATCACCCTCAACACGGGGCACCACCACCCTTTTACCCATCTTTCGCCAGCGTTCCAGCACATTCATCGTCGGCACCTCGTCCCACATAGCCACAAATAGTGCTATGCACTCAATATCTCCAAAAATAGGCATCGACTCTATGGATGTAAATATGAACTTGGACTCTTGCTCTTTACCCGCATAATCCATGGCTTTGATGCGACGACGCACCTCCTGGCGTATACACTTCTTATCCTCCATAATCACGACGATATTAGCTCACTATTATATTATATATGTATATTATGCACCAAAAGTAGAATTTTAACGTACAAAAAGTCATTTTAAGTATTGTTATTATGCAAACAATTCTTATCTTTGCAGAAGCAAATGTTGCGTTTAAATGCAACGAGTGCCACACATAACACCGATAAACAACAAAACTATTTACAAATATAATTAATTTTTTACACTTATGGGATGTTTTCTAACTAATTCATCAGTGGGAAAGAAGGTCGTTATGAGCTTAACAGGTTTTGCTCTCGTATTCTTCATTCTTTTCCACATGTCAATGAACCTCACAATGTTGTTTAGCCCCGAGGGTTATAACATGATTTGTGAATTTCTTGGTGCTAACTGGTATGCACTCGTTGCTACTGTAGGTTTGGCAGTGTTGGTTCTTATCCACTTTGTCTATGCCTTCATCCTCAACCTCGACAACTACCGCGCTCGTGGTAAGCAGCGCTACGCTGTAACCGTTAAGGAGAAGGGCGTTAGCTGGGCTTCAAAGAACATGCTCGTTTTGGGTATCATCGTTGTCCTCGGTCTTGGTCTTCACCTCGTACACTTCTGGTCAAAGATGCAGCTCGTAGAGATTATGGGTCACCACGCATCTGTAGTAGGTGAGTATGGCGATGTTGCAGCTACTAACGGTGCAGCACTCATGATGATTACCTTCTCTAAGTGGTGGAATGTGGCTCTCTACCTCGTATGGTTCGTAGCTTTGTGGTTCCACCTCACACACGGTGTATGGTCTATGTTCCAGAGCCTTGGTTTCGCAAACGATACTTGGTATCCTCGTCTCAAGTGCATCTCTAACATCGTGGCTACACTCATCCTTTTGGGCTTCGCAACTGTTGCAATTTACTGCTTCGTTCAGGCTCAGGATCCTAATGCGATTACCAACTTGATCAACATCAACAACGATGTTGTTATCTTCGGATAGTCTTAACAGTGTCGAATACAATAAAAACACAAATATATTATGGCTTATAAATTAGATGCTAAAACTCCGGCAGGTGAGTTGGCCCAGAAGTGGAGCAACCACAAGGCAGCTATCAAGGTTGTCAGCCCTGCTAATAAGCGTAAGTTGGATATCATCGTTGTAGGTACCGGTCTTGGTGGTGCTTCTGCAGCTGCTTCTCTCGGTGAGCTTGGCTACAACGTAAAGATCTTCTGCATCTCTGACTCACCACGTCGTGCACACTCTATCGCTGCACAGGGTGGTATCAACGCTGCAAAGAACTCTCAGAACGATCACGACTCTGTATATCGTCTTTTCTACGATACAATCAAGGGTGGTGACTATCGTGCACGTG
>JAGCLX010000085.1 GCA_017646785.1 Alistipes sp. | reverse complement strand
CCTCCACCCTCTTGCGATAGGCCTGCTCGGCGCCATGCAACACCTCGATAATCATCTCAAAGGGCTTGGCCTCCGCAACATCCGCGGTCATGGGCAGCGTGTGGGGCACTACATATATATATAAGGTAAGAGCCGTAGCCTCCTGGGTGCGAAGCTCCACCCTGCGGTTGGCGTTGTAGCCTCGCGGCATCTCCTTTAGTTCAGCACCCACAGGGGCTATCTCCGAGGAGTGCTTCAGGAATTCCACCTCCTGGCCATCGCGCAAAACGCTGCACATAACAACGATATTATAGCGCCAAAGCTCCGAAAAATCGCTATCCAAAATTATGGTATAAGGTTGCATTGCAAAAAAATTCTATGTTTTTCTGCTACAAAAATAGTAATAATTTGCAGATTTTAGTTTTTTATCGTAAATTTGCAGACTATTTGTGCTGAAATGGAACAAATTGGATTGTATACAATAGCCTATAAGGGGCTTAAGAATGGTGAGCACACCTTTGATTTTCAGGTAGATAACAAGCTTTTCGAGGCTTTCGAGACCGAGGAGATCAAGGGCGGTGACTGCAATGTGCGTGCTAACCTCGTGCGCAGCGAGTCGATGTTGGAGCTAAACATCACCATCGAGGGTGAGGTACTTTGCGAGTGCGACCGCTGTCTTGAGGATTGCCCAATTGCTATTGACTATGAGGGAGACCTCGTTGTTAAGTTCTCGGATGAGACCGACTACTACGATGGCGATGTGATGTGGATATCACCCGCCGATGATATGGTTGACCTCACACAGTACATCTACGAGAGCATCGTACTCTCGCTTCCCTACAGCCGCGTGCATGAGGAGGGCGAGTGTAACCCCGAGATGTTGGCTTCGTTCACCGAGATTTCGGAGGAGGAGCTCGAGGCACTCGAGGCTCAGGCCGAGGAGAGCGATGTTGTGGGATTGGACGACTACAACAAGTCGGTACTCGAGGCGCTCAAGAGCCAGATGCAGGAGAAATAGTAAGAAATGGGTTCGAGCGGTGGCTTATCCGTCGGGTTATCGCAAGGACAAAAGAAACATAAATACTTAAAAATTATATTGTAAAATGGCACATCCTAAACACAAAGTCTCTTCTACACGTCGAGACAAGAGAAGAACTCACTACAAGGCTGTTGTTCCTACTGTAGTAAACTGCTCAAACTGCGGTTCAGCAGTACTCTACCACCGCGTATGCCCCGAGTGCGGCTTCTACCGCGGTAAGCTCGCTATCGAGAAGAAGGTTGCTGAGTAGTCTTCAAAGTTCACAAAGAGCACACCGCGAAAGTGGTAGTGCTCTTTTTTGTATCCATGTGAGTAGACTCCCCTACGCTCACCTTAACGGGGGCTGAACATAAGTCCCACAACACCACACAATTATGATTAGAATCGGTATCGACGCCATGGGCGGCGACTTCGCACCAGAGGTTGCCATCGAGGGCGCTGTAATGTCTCTTAAGCTGCTCAACAAGGAGAGCCGCATCGTACTCTATGGTGACGAGAAGCGCATCCGCGAGCTTATCAAGAAGCATGGCGCAAACGAGAGCGACTTCGACATCGTTGCTACAACACAGGTTATCGAGATGGGTGACCACCCCGCAAAGGCCTTCATCGCAAAGCGCGACTCGAGCATGACACGCGGCTTCAACGACCTCGCAGAGGGTAAGATTGACGGCTTCGCAAGCGCTGGCTCGACAGGTGCAATGATGGTGGGTTCGATGCAGGTCATCAAGCCCATTGAGGGTGTTATCCGCCCCGTGCTCGCTACGCTCATCCCCACCGTTTCAGCGGAGAAGGGCATACAGCGCGCTGTGCTCATGGATGTAGGTCTCAATGTAGACGCCAAGCCCGAGGTATTGGCACAGTATGGTTTGCTCGGCTCTATCTATGCCAAGTCGGCACTCAACATGGAGAATCCCCGTGTTGCGTTGCTCAACATCGGCGAGGAGGAGGGCAAGGGTAATGCCCAGGCGAAGGCTACATACGACCTTATGAAAGAGGATAAGCGTTACAACTTCGTGGGTAATGTCGAGGCATCGTACATCTTCACTGGCAAGATTGGCGATGTAGTGGTTGCTGATGCCTTCGTAGGTAACAGCCTCCTTAAGATGGCAGAGGCCCTCTACCGCATCAACTTCCGCCTCGGTGGTGGCAAGCCACGCTTCAAACTAATGCTTCGTTCTATCCTCGGCCGCATCATCCCCAAGCTCTACTGGCAGCATGACTTCTGGGATAACATGAATGCCGAGAGCGTTGGCGGCCTTCAGGTCATGGGTATCAACGCCCCCGTTATGATTGGCCACGGCAGCTCTTCACCACGCGCCATCTGCAGCATGATTCTCTCTATGGAGCGCGACATCAAGAGTAACTTCCCCGCGAAGTTGCGCGAGGCACTCAAGGAGACCAATGCGAACACCGAAGCATAATTTCGAAACACAAGAAAGACTATTGCCTCTTGGGGTGGTAGTCTTTTTTTACTTAATATTAAGAATATGAAAATCAAGAACTTATTTATGATGCTTCTCGCCTTTACGCTTGTAGCTACGGCGTGCGAGGAGACCAAGACGCCACAGACCCCAGATAACACCGAGGAGCCCGAGACACCGAATGAGGATGACCCAAACAAGGACGACGATGGTGGCAAGGAGGATGATGAGAATAAGAACAAGGAGGATAACTCATGGATGGAGAATCCCACGCCCATGCCCGAGGCTACATATGCACTTGGTGACCGCATCTCGGTGATAAGTCTCATAACCTATGCTAATGGCTTCCGCAACGACTACATCACCTTCTACGATGAGGCTACGGGCTACGCTGTCTACACTGACATCTATACGGCAGATAGCAACACCATGCTTCCTACGGGCAGATACC
The DNA here is from genome assembly GCA_017646785.1 of Alistipes sp. The sequence goes on along the minus strand of JAGCLX010000085.1, from coordinate 2,768 downwards.
TCTTGTCTAACGACATGGTGAACACCGTATACTACGAGTGGAGCTACTTCACGCCCTACACCAATAGCGACCTCTACCGCTTCACGGAGGGCTGGCTCGAGGTTATTGCCGATGGTGAGCACTCATCGGGCTACCCCTACCACAAGATTCGCGGCTACTTCGTAATGGAGAGCGAGGAGAGCGTATCTATCGAGTGGGAGGGCACCATTGTTGAGCAGAAGTAAAAGTTAAATTGCTGTTGGTACATTATACGAAATGTGGGCATTTAAAAAAATCGCAATAGTTATAACTGCAACCATCTGTCTTTGTGCCTGCGAAACAGGTCTTTGGGGGAAAGTCGGAAATGGAGTATCTGTAAATCAGGAAATTGAAGTCGGAGATTTCGACAGGATTTCTGTATGCAGCCATGTGGACGTTTACTACACCCAGACTCCTGACCAGCAGAGCGTCACCCTTACGTGCGATGAGAATCTCGTTGAGTATTACAAAATCGAGGTAAAGAATGGTGAACTTATTGTGGATTGCAAGCGTGCCTTTTATAGTAAGGTTGACACATACGTAACAGTCTGCTCTCCAGCGATCAAGGAGGTACATCTTAGCGGTTCTGGCGACCTCTATATTGGCAAAGCCTTGACAACCGGCAACAACTTCACCATCGAGAGTAGTGGAAGCGGTGATACTGAAATTGCTGATATAACAGCCCCTTCAGCCACAGTCAGTCTAACAGGAAGCGGTGATGCAGAAATAGGCAAGATGACTGCTTCATCAGCCAAATTCAAGACCAGCGGTAGCGGAGACATAGAGGCTAATGAGGTGACAGCAGAGAGCATATCCGTAAAGACAACAGGCAGTGGCGACTGCTACCTTGACTGCAAGGACTCTGGTACCCTCTCCGTAGAAATCTCCGGAATTGGCGACGTCAGCATCAGTGGCACAGCAAGAGCCATAGTCGATATCTCCCTGACTGGTAGCGGTGACTTCGATATGTCAGGCCTCATCCTCTCAGGAGAATAATCTTCCTCATTGGATCATCAATATAGACACCTAAAAAAAAGAGGCTGGGTCAAAAGTAATTTTGGCTCAGCCTCTTTTATTTTACTAACAAACGATAACCTACGCCTCGCAGCGACTGTATCTCCACGCGGGAATCATCCTTGAGGTAGCCACGCAGGCGCGAAATAAAGACATTCAACGAGCGAAGATTATAGTAGCTGTCGTCGCCCCATATCTCCTTTAGCAACCTCTCCGAAGGTACAATCTCGCCGACATTTGATGCAAGCATCGTGAGCACCGCTGACTCGCGCGCTGTAAGGCGGTGAGTAGTGCCATTATGGGTCAGTGTCCAGAGATTGCTATCGAGGCGATACTCGCCTATGGTGACTATGCCCGATGCCTCCACCTCGTCTGGGTGTCGCGCCAAAAGCGCTGCAACACGCGCAAGTAACTCGCTAATTGCAAATGGCTTACGCAGATAGTCGTTACCACCACTCTTAAAGCCCTCGCACACATCATCAACGCTGCTGCGTGCCGAGAGGAACAATACCTCGCATGCCCTATTTGTCTTGCGAATCTCGCGCACCATGCTCATGCCATCCATATCGGGCATCATAATATCCGCCACGACAAGGTCGGGGTGCACGCGCTGAAACTCCGCGAGTCCCTCCACACCATTTACCGCAGTATAGACCTCGTAGCCCGCACCACGCAGTGCATCACCGAGAATACGGATAAGTACCGCCTCATCCTCAACCACAAGAATACGTTTACTTGCCATAGCGTAGAAGTTTTAGTGTGAAACATGAACCCTCGCCGAGTGTAGAACTAAGCGTGACACTGCCGCCGTGGCGCTCTACGACACTACGCACAAAATATAGGCCTATGCCGTAGCCCGAGGTCGAGTATCTGTCACCTGAGGTTATGCGGTAGAACTTATCGAATATGCGTCTCTGCTCCTTGCGCGGTATGCCGATGCCACAATCTTCAACGCTTATATAGGTGTATCCGCTATGCACCCTACCGCAAATCTTGACCTTAGGCCGCTCGCACGAGTACTTTATGGCGTTATCCACCACCGCCGAGAGTGCACCCTCAAGGTAGAAGCTATCGGCAACCACGGCGCACCCCTCATCCACCTCTATGCTCCACTCAACCTTGCGCGAGGCATAGCGCATATCGAGCGACTTCACCACGCGCCCCACCATATCCACCACGCTGCACTCCTCAAGGCGTAGCTCCGCCGTTGCGAACTTCTCGGTCGAGCTACGCAGTATCTCATCTACCATCGTGCCCAAGCGCTGCAACTCGCCATGTGCCATGTCGAGGTAGTCGTCGCGCTTCTGGTCCACAATCTCGGGCATAGTGCGCAGTGCGTCAACCGAGGCGTATGCCGCAGCTATGGGAGTCTTGAGCTCGTGTGTGATGTTGTGCGTAAGGTCGCGGCGTATCTTCTCGATCTCCTTGGCACGAAAGAGCGTGCGTAGCATATACAAAAAGGCGGCAATAAGGAGCAAAACCGAGAGGCCCTGCATCACGAGCATGCGCTTCATGTCGCCAAGGATGGCAGAGTGCGGGTCCGTAACACTCAGGCGCAGAATTAGTGGCGTTAGCCTCTTATCCACCGAGATAATATCCTCATCCTTAGTCAGTTCACCCATTGTCATAATCACAACAGGCTCGGCATCGGTTGTTGAGAGCACCTCTACGCTAAACTCCGTAGCTAAGCCCGCAGTGCGCAAACCCTCACCCACAAAGGCATGGAAGCGCGAGAT
>JAGCLX010000084.1 GCA_017646785.1 Alistipes sp. | reverse complement strand
GCCGAGGAGCTACCCCACCTCCGCACCATCTTCCACAACCCCATCGTAGCCAACATCAGTGGCTTCTCGTTGGAGGAGTACGAGGAGTGCTGCGCAAAAATTGACAAGGAGGAGCAGGTGGAGATTATCGAGGTCAACGTATCGTGCCCCAACGTGCACAACGGTGGCATGAGTTTCGGTACACAGCCCGAGTCGGCTGCCGAGGTTACACGTCGCGTTAAGGCCGTTACGAAGAAGCCCGTATTCATCAAGCTCAGCCCCAATGTTACCGACATCGTGGCTATCGCCAAGGCTTGCGAGGAGGCAGGAGCTGATGGTATCTGTCTGATTAACACCCTTCTCGGCATGCGTATCGACACCATGCGTCGCAAACCAGTTATCGCCAACAAGATGGGAGGTTTCTCTGGCGACGCTATCTTCCCCGTTGCTGTGCGCATGGTCTATCAGGTGGCTAACGCCTGCAACATCCCCGTTATGGGTTGTGGTGGCGTAAGCTCTGCATCCGACGTTATCGAGATGATGATGGCAGGTGCTACAGCTGTACAGGTGGGTGCTGCAAACCTCAAAAACCCCTACGCAGCTAAGGAGATTATCGAGGCTCTACCAAAAGAGATGGAGCGCCTCGGCATCGAGCGCCTGAGCGACATTATTGGTATTGTAAAGTAAAAACCTAAAACTATTGAGAGATATTATGAGTAAGCGTGATGTAATTATTGCTTGCGATTTTAGCAGCAAGGAGCAGACACTTAACTTTTTGGATAAGTTCACAGGCCGCAAGCCCTTCGTGAAGATTGGCATGGAGCTCTTCTATGCCGAGGGTCCCGAGATTGTACGCACAATCAAGGAGCGTGGTCACCGCATCTTCCTCGACCTCAAGCTTCACGATATTCCCAACACAGTGAAGAAGGCTATGTCCGTACTTCGCAACTTGGACGTCGACATGACCAACGTACATGCAGCAGGTACTGTAGACATGATGAAGGCCGCTATCGAGGGCCTTACACGCGAGGATGGCACACGCCCCTTGCTTATCGCTGTTACACAGCTCACCTCTACATCTGAGGAGCGCATGCAGAAGGAGCTTTTGATTGGCGCTTCAATCAACGACACCATCGTTAAGTATGCCGAGAACGCCAAGGCTGCAGGCTTGGATGGTGTGGTATGCTCACCCCTTGAGGCCGCAATGGTTAAGGATGCATGTGGCAAGGAGTTCATGACCGTAACCCCAGGCGTACGCTTCGCTGATGGCGATGTTGGCGACCAGGTGCGCGTAACTACTCCCGAGCGTGCTCGCGAGATTGGCTCAGACTTCATCGTCGTAGGCCGCCCCATCACCGCTGCTGACGACCCCGTTGCAGCATACGAGCGTTGCATGAAGGAGTTCGCTGAGGCATAACAACACATAAACTATTGATTTAAATAAAACGTATAATACACTATGGAAAAGAAGATTGCGAAAGACCTTTTGTCTATCGGCGCCGTATTCTTGCGCCCCGAGCAGCCCTTCACATGGGCAAGTGGCATCAAGAGCCCTATCTACTGCGACAACCGTCTTACACTCACAGCCCCCGAGGTGCGTAACCACGTTGAAGAGGGTCTTGCAGAGCTCATCCGCAAGCACTACCCCGAGGTGGAGGTGTTGATGGGTACATCAACTGCAGGTATCGCACACGCAGCTATCACCGCTACAATCCTTAACCTCCCTATGGGTTATGTTCGCTCTGGCTCTAAGGACCACGGCCGTGGCAACCAGATTGAGGGTAAGCTCGAGGCTGGCCAGAAGGTAGTCGTTGTCGAGGACCTTATCTCTACAGGTGGCAGCTGCATCGAGGTTGTTGAGGCTTTGCGCAACGCTGGTGCTGACGTATTGGGTATCGTGAGCATCTTCACCTACGGCATGCAGAAGGGCGTAGACCGCATCGCTGCTGCTAATACCAAGAACTACTCACTCTCTAACCTCGACGCACTCGTGGAGGTAGCAGCAGAGGAGGGTTACATCAAGGCTGAGGACAAGGAGCGCATCCTTAAGTTCCGCAACAACCCCTCTGACGAGAGCTGGATTAAGTAATTCATAATAGTAGAATAGAACGTAATGAAACACTTGATAGACCCCACCGACCTGTCGGTACAGGAGATTGCCGAGATCATAGCCCTCGCCGAGGATATCATCGCCAACCGCGAGAAGTATAGCGAGGTGTGCCGCGGCAAGAAGCTCGCTACGCTATTCTACGAGCCAAGCACACGCACACGCCTGAGCTTCACCGCCGCAATGATGGAGCTTGGTGGCAACGTCTTGGGCTTTGCAGACGCTAAGTCATCATCTGTATCCAAGGGTGAGACCGTGCAGGATACCGTGAGGGTTATAAACTGCTTTGCCGACATCATCGCCATGCGCCACAAGGTCGAGGGTGCACCCCTTGCAGCCACTGAGGTGTCACGCACGCCTATCATCAACGCTGGTGACGGTTCACACAGCCACCCCACGCAGACGATGACCGACCTGTTGACCATCAAGCGCGAGCTGGGCACGCTCAACAACCTCACTATCGGTTTGGTTGGTGACCTCAAGTATGGCCGCACCGTGCACTCGCTCATCAAGGCGATGACACGCTATGCCAACACCAAGTTCATCCTTATCGCGCCCCCAGAGTTGGCACTCCCCGACTACATCAAGCGCGACGTGTGTGACCGCAACGGCATCGAGTACCGCGAGGTTTCGGACATCGAGAGCGTAATTGGCGAGGTAGACATCCTCTACATGACACGTGTGCAGCAGGAGCGCTTCACCGACCTGGATGAGTATGAGCGAGTTAAGGACTGCTTCGTTCTCGACGCTGCGAAGATGCGTGGCGCAAAGGAGCACATGGCTGTCTTGCACCCACTGCCCCGCGTTAACGAGATTGCTATCGACGTAGATAGTGACCCACGTGCCGCCTACTTCCGCCAGGTTGAGAATGGTAAGTTCGTGCGCATGGCCCTCATCTTGAAGCTCCTCGAGTGGCAGAACGACCCTGAGCGTACGTTTGACCACGGTGGCGAGGCTATGGATGTGAAGTGTCCCAACCCACTATGTATCTCAAACTTGGAGCCTGTGCGCCCACGCTTTGAGCACTCGGAGGGTATCATACGATGCGTCTACTGCGAGTCTGAGGCTAAGTAGCCGTCGCAAACATGAATGAAGTAAGGGGTTGTCCAAGCGGACAGCCCCTTATTCGTTAGAAGTATTTTGAGTATGAGTGCAACGCCAAAATAATCTTATTACTTGCCTATGACACCTACTTTATAGTACGTACTACCATAACCCGACCATATACCTAATCCACCATTCGAGATGTTGGTTGGCAGGTTATCCAACATGGGGAACAACGGATTGGCATTGTTGATGACGTTGTTGTTCCACATGCTCCAATAGTCATATCCAAAGTCGTTCATGGTGCTTAGCCTGAGCGCCACCTTCTGACCACGCACAAACACAGGCGTGTAGTCTATGGTCTGCAATGGCGGGTTAATCACTATGCGTCGCGGCTCATCTGAGGGCTCATACACACCAAGCATCGTGGGAGCATAGTATGGACCACCACCCATCGAGCACTCTACACAACATGGGTATTTCGTTGGCGACAACGTAGCCGATATGCTGTATAGCTTTTCGCCATCCGTGGACTCTACCCTTATGTCGGAGAGCGTTGCAGGCTCGGTGATTGTAGTCTCTGCGCGCCACTCTCTATCGCTATACTCGACAAGCAGCTTATACGTCTTACCCACCTCACCGACGATATCCACACCGGTATATATATACTGCGTGGGATAGTTCGAGTTGGGTCGACCAACAAGCACCTCCTTGACGCCATCGCACTCAACCGTCACCTTCGCCCAGCGCACAATCAGGTCTGCGAAGTCGGACTTGTCATACTCACCCTGATACTGGGTGGTTATCGACAGCATGACTATAGCGCAATGACCAGCCTCGATGCGGCCATCGACAACCATACGCTGCCTAAAGCCACCGTCATACTCAGGGTCTTTGATGCAACCCACAAGCGATAGCACGGATAGTAGTATGAATATGTAACGCTTCATTGCACTTAGAACTTAAAGGTCCAACTTATGGATGGTATTATTGTGTAGAGGTAGTGGTGCTTCTCATTGATGCTTACCGACAGCGGGTCGTCAAACAGCTGCACACTCCACGATGTTAGTATGGGGTTGCGGTGTGCGTAG
>JAGCLX010000083.1 GCA_017646785.1 Alistipes sp. | reverse complement strand
GCGCTTCGATACCTCGCGTGCGCGGTCGATGATGGGCAACAGGTAGTTGACGCCCGAATTAAGCGTACGGTCGTAGCGACCCAGGCGCTCCACAACGCGTGTCTCGGACTGTGGAATAATCTTAATGCCCTTGAGTACGTATATCACCGCGATAAGGGCGATGATAAGGAATACGGTTAATACTGAAAGTTCCATATTTACAACTTTTTAACGGTTAAAATTACACTATCTCTGTCCACCACCTCGACCTTTGTGCCCTTGGGTAGTGGCTCATTGTCAACGCTCTTTGCGCGCCAGTCTAAGCCGTCAATCATAACGCGGCCGTTGTCGTCATCCTGCTCTACATCAACACACACCACGCCGCGCTTGCCGATGATGGCATCGACGTTTGTCTGCACCTTTTCACCCTTGTTGAAAAGCAGGCGCTTCAACACGGGGCGCACAGCGATAAGGGCTATGAGCGACACGATGGCGAAGGCCAAAAACTGATACTCCAGACTCCACTCGAGTAGTGCTGCTACGGCACCACCCAATGCACCAATGGCAAGGCATATCACTGCGAAACCCGAGGTGAATAGCTCAACGATAAACAACAAGAGGGCAGCAATGACCCAGTAAATCCAGATGTCCATAAAACTCTATTTCAACTAAAATTGTGTTACTAAATGCGGCCTTGATGCCAAGGCTCTAAACTCTAACAAAGATAATCTATTTTTTTCAAAAATACAACAATCGAACTTAACAATATGCAGAGAGTGAAAAAATGTATAAAATGTGAGGCATAATCGGAAAATAATTCCTATATTTGTATGATTAACATAAGTATAAAAAGCAAACTACAATCCGATAATTATGATACGACACATTGTAATGTGGAAGTTCCGCCGCGATATGGCCGAGACACCACAGCAGATTGCCCAGGAGATGAAAACACGCCTCGAGGGTTTGAATGGTAAAATTGATGGTCTTTTGCGTGCCGAGGTGGGCGTAAACATCAAGGAGACAGCATCCTCTTACGATGCGGTGCTCACGGCCGACTTCGAGTCGTGGGAGGCTATGGAGGCATACAAGGTAAATCCCTTGCACGTTGTCATCAGCGACTACTGCAAGGAGCGCCGTTTGGAGCGTGTAGATGTAGACTACAACTTATAATTTGTTGTGATAAGGGCAACCCTTCTGACAACAAATGGTATGATGGATTTGTATGTAAAGAAGAACAAATTAATAACAAACAACTAAATAAAACCTAAAACCATGCAGAAAAGAATTATTGAGTGCGTACCTAACTTCTCTGAGGGTCGCAACGCTGAGGTAATCAAGCAGATTACAGATGTTATCGACGCAGCTAAGGGCGTTAAGCTCTTGGATGTTGATCCAGGTGAGGCCACAAACCGTACCGTTGTAACCTTCGTAGGTGAGCCCGAGGCAGTATGTGATGCTGCGGTTGCTGCCATCAAGCGCGCAACAGAGCTTATCGACATGCGCCAGCACAAGGGTGCACACCCCCGTATGGGTGCTTGCGACGTATGCCCCTTGATTCCCGTATCAGGCATCACCCTCGAGGAGTGCGCAGAGCTCGCACGTGCTCTTGCAAAGCGCATCTCTGAGGAGACAAACGTTCCTACATACTGCTACGAGGCAGCAGCATTCACTCCCGAGCGTCGCAACCTCGCAGTTTGCCGCGCAGGTGAGTACGAGGCATTGCCCGAGAAGATGATGGACGAGAAGCGTAAGCCCGACTTCGGTGCTCGCCCCTACGATGAGGGTGTTGCAAAGACTGGTGCTACAGCCGTAGGTGCACGCGACTTCTTGGTTGCTGTAAACTACAACCTCAATACCACATCTACACGCCGCGCTAACGCCATCGCCTTCGATGTACGCGAGAAGGGCCGCCCCATGCGTGAGGGTAACCCCATCGTAGGTAAGATTATGAAGGACGAGAACGGCAACACCATCATGAAGCCCGGTACTCTCAAGGCATGTAAGGCTATCGGCTGGTTCATCGAGGAGTACGGCATCGCACAGGTGTCTATGAATATGACAAATCTCTCTATCACACCTCTTCACGTGGCGTTTGACGAGGTATGCCGCGCGGCTGATGCTCGTGGTGTTCGCGTTACAGGTGCCGAGATCGTGGGTCTTGTACCAAAGAGCTGCTTGGTAGAGGCTGGTCGTCACTTCTTGCGTAAGCAGAACCGCTCAACAGGTTTGCCCGAGCGTGAGTTGGTACGCATCGCAATCGAGTCAATGGGTCTCTCTAACCTCAAGCCCTTCAACCCCGAGGAGAAGGTCGTAGAGTACATCCTCGAGGCTGAGGAGAGCAAGGGCGTTAAGAAGCTCGTAGACATGACATGCACAGGTTTCGCTGAGGAGACTGCAAGCGAGTCACCCGCACCTGGTGGTGGTTCAATCTCTGCATACATGGGTGCTTTGGCTGCTGCGCTCGGTACTATGGTTGCAAACCTCTCATCACACAAGGCTGGCTGGGATGACCGCTGGGAGTTCTTCTCTAACTGGGCAGACAACGGCATGGGTGTGATGAATGAGTTGCTCTACTTGGTAGACGAGGATACTGCTGCGTTTAATAAGATTATGGATGTATTCGGCATGCCTAAGGGCACCGAGGAGGAGAAGGCAGCGCGCGCTGAGGCTATGGAGGTTGCTACGCTCTACGCTACACAGGTGCCTTTGCGCACAATGAAGGCAGCGTACAAGGCGTTCGACGTTGTTCGCGCTATGGCTGAGGAGGGTAACCCCAACTCTGTATCTGACGCTGGTGTGGGTGCTTTGGCTGCACGCTCTGCAGTGATGGGCGCTTGCCTCAATGTCAAGATCAACGCTGCAGGCCTTAAGGATAGAGCTGCTGCTGAGGCTTTGGTTAAGGAGGCAGAGGAGATTCAGGCTGCTGCACAGAAGGCTGAGGCTGAGATCTTGGCAGTGGTTGAGAGCAAAATTTAATTTACCCTTAAAAGCTAATTACAGTTATGACAGATTTTCAGAAAGATATACTAGCAGGTATTCCCGATCCATTGCCAGCACCTAAGGCATACGATCCCAATGCTAACCACGCACCTAAGCGTAAGGACATCCTCACAGATGAGGAGAAGAAGCTCGCCTTGGCAAACGCTCTTCGTTACTTCCCCGCTAAGCACCACGCAGAGCTCGCCCCCGAGTTCTTGGAGGAGCTTAAGACCTATGGCCGTATCTACATGTACCGCTTGCGCCCCGACTACGAGATGTACGCACGCTCAATTGATGAGTACCCCGCACGCTCGCGTCAGGCTGCAGCCATCATGCTCATGATTCAGAACAATCTCGACAAGGCCGTGGCACAGCACCCCCACGAGCTTATCACCTATGGTGGTAACGGTGCGGTGTTCCAGAACTGGGCACAGTATCGCTTGGCTATGAAGTACTTGGCAGAGATGACCGACGAGCAGACCCTCGTTATGTACTCTGGTCACCCACTCGGTTTGTTCCCCTCGCATAAGGATGCACCCCGCGTTATCGTAACTAACGGTATGGTTATCCCTAACCACTCATCACAGGATGACTGGGAGCGCTTCAACGCTATGGGCGTGTCACAGTATGGTCAGATGACCGCAGGCTCATATATGTACATTGGCCCTCAGGGTATCGTACATGGTACTACAATCACCGTTATGAACGCTGCACGCAAGCGCATGAAGTCTGGTCAGAAGGACTTGAAGGGCATGTTGTTCGTAACAGCAGGTCTTGGTGGTATGTCGGGTGCACAGCCTAAGGCTGGTAACATCTCTGGCGTTGTGAGCATCACCGCCGAGGTTAACATCGCAGCGGCTGAGAAGCGTCATCAGCAGGGTTGGGTGGATGAGTTATACTCATCACTCGACGAGCTTATCCCACGTGTTAAGCAGGCTGTGGAGAACAAGGAGGTTATCTCATTTGCATACGTAGGTAATGTTGTGGACCTCTGGGAGCGCTTGGCAGAGGAGGATATCAATGTAGACCTCGGCTCAGACCAGACATCGTTGCACAACCCCTGGGCGGGTGGTTACTACCCCGTGGGCTACTCATACGAGGAGTCAAACCGCATGATGGCTGAGGAGCCTGAGCGCTTCAGAGAGTGTGTTCGCGAGTCGTTGCGTCGTCATGTGGCTGCTGTAAATAAGCTCACAGCACGTGGCATGTATTTCTTCGACTACGGTAACGCCTTCTTGTTGGAGTCATCACGCGCAGGTGCTGACATCATGGCCGAGAATGGCAAGTTCCGCTACCCATCATACGTCCAGGATATCATGGGTCCTATGTTCTTCGACTACGGCTTCGGCCCCTTCCGTTGGGTATGTACATCGGGCAAGGAGGAGGACCTCGTGACCTCGGACCGTATCGCAGCAGAGGTTCTCGACGCTATGCTCAAGGAGGCTCCCGCAGAGATTCAGGGTCAGTTGGCTGACAACCTCCACTGGATTCGTGAGGCTATGGAGAACAAGCTTGTTGTTGGCTCACAGGCGCGTATTCTCTATGCCGACTCTGAGGGTCGTACACGCATCGCCTTGGCATTCAACGAGGCTATCAAGCGAGGCGAGATTTCGGCACCTATCGTGCTTGGCCGTGACCACCACGATGTTTCGGGTACCGACTCTCCATATCGTGAGACCTCGAATATCTACGATGGCTCGCAGTTCTGTGCTGATATGGCTGTTCACAACGTCATCGGCGACTCGTTCCGTGGTGCTACATGGGTATCTATCCACAATGGTGGTGGCGTAGGCTGGGGCGAGGTTATGAACGGTGGCTTCGGTATGGTCATCGATGGCTCTGAGGACTCTGCACGCCATATCGAGGAGATGTTGTTGTGGGATGTGAACAATGGTATCGCACGCCGCAGCTGGGCACGCAACGAGGGCGCTATGTTCGCCATCCAGCGCGAGATGGAGCGCACACCACTATTGAAGGTTACGCTGCCCAACCTCGCAGATATGGCAATGATTGAGAAGGTATATAACGAGAATAAGTAGTATAACAAAAAAACGATACGTAGATTATGATTCATTATATTAGTGCTGAGCGCCTCACCATTGCTCGCGTTGAGGAGATTCTTTCAAAGGGCTACAAACTTGCGTTGAGCGAGGATGCTAAGCGTCGCATCAACCACTGCCGCGAGTATCTCGATCAGAAGACAAAGACCGTAGGTCGCCCCATCTATGGCGTCACCACAGGCTTTGGCTCATTGTGTAACATCTCTGTTGAGGAGGAGGGCTTGTCGCAGTTGCAGAAGAACTTGATGATGTCACACGCATGTGGTACTGGCCAGCGTGTGCCATCAGAGATTGCGCGCCTCATGATTTTGCTCAAGGTGCAGTCGCTATCATACGGCCACTCGGGTGTGCAGCTCATCACCGTGGAGCGTCTTATCGAGATGTTTAACAACAACATCATCCCCGTAGTCTACGAGCAGGGCTCGTTGGGTGCTTCGGGTGACCTCTCACCTTTGGCACACATGTGCTTGCCACTCTTGGGCTTGGGCCACGTGGAGATCGATGGCGAGGTTGTTGAGGGTAGCGTGATGATGCAGAAGATGAACTGGGAGCCTATCACTTTGTGCTCTAAGGAGGGTCTTGCGCTGTTGAACGGCACGCAGTTCATGTCGGCATATGGCGTATACTCGCTCATCAACGCACAGCGTTTGAGCAAGTGGGCTGACCACATCGGTGCTATGTCGTTGGATGCCTTCGATGGTCGCATGGAGCCATTCGAGCACAACGTACACGCCATCCGTCCTCACAACGGCCAGATTGAGACAGCGCGCAACTTCCGCGAGTTGTTGGCAGGCTCGGAGATTGCTAAGCAGCCTAAGCAGCATGTTCAGGATCCATACTCATTCCGTTGCATCCCCCAGGTGCATGGTGCATCGAAGGATACCATTGCATACGTAGCAAGCGTCTTGGAGACCGAGATTAACTCAGCTACCGACAACCCAACAATCTTCCCCGACACCGACGAGGTTATCTCAGCTGGTAACTTCCACGGCCAGCCTATCGCTGTGGCTATGGACTTCTTGGCTATCGCTGTTGCTGAGTTGGGTAACATCTCGGAGCGCCGTACCTACAAGCTCATCTCGGGTGCACGCAACCTGCCAAACTTCTTGGTTGCTAACCCCGGTTTGAACTCTGGCTTCATGATTCCTCAGTACACTGCGGCATCTATCGTTAGCCAGTCTAAGGGCTTGTGCTGGCCCGCATCGTGCGACTCTATCCCTTCGTCACAGGGTCAGGAGGATCACGTAAGTATGGGTTCTAACGCTGCTACAAAGCTCTGGAAGGTGTGCCAGAACACCGAGCGTGTGTTGGCTATCGAGCTTATGAACTCGGCACAGGCCTTGGAGTTCCGTCGCAAGATGACAGGCTTGAGCTCTTCAGCATCTGTAGAGGCTATGTTTGAGGCATACCGCAAGGTTGTGCCATTCGTTGCTGACGACACTGTTATGTATCCTCATATCGCAACATCTGTAAACTTCCTTAACGACTATGAACTTGCTCGTTAAAAACATAGGCACGCTCGTTGGCATCGACGAGAGTGGCCGCCTCAAGGTTGAGGGTAAGGCTATGGCCGAGATTGCAACCTTGGAGCAGGCATGGCTACTTACGGATGGCGAGCGTATAAAGGACTACGGCACAATGGATTCGTGTCCCTCAGGTGAGGGATGCGACATCCTCGATGCCGAGGGTGGCTGGCTCTTCCCATCGTTCTGCGACTCACACACGCATATTGTCTTTGCGGGTAGCCGCGAGCAGGAGTTCTTGGATAAAATCAACGGTCTCTCGTATGAGGAGATAGCGAAGCGTGGCGGTGGCATCCTAAACTCTGCCGACCGCTTGCATGACACCTCGGAGGATGAACTCTACCGTCAGGCTATGGAGCGTGTGGAGGAGATTATCGCCATGGGTACTGGTCTTGTGGAGATTAAGTCGGGCTATGGTCTTACTTTGGAGGACGAGCTTAAGATATTGCGCGTCATTAAGCGCATCCGCGAGACTTCGCCTATCGCCGTGCGTGCTACCTTCTTGGGTGCTCACGCCGTGGGTCGCGCCTATCGTGGTCGCCAGGCGGAGTATGTCGAGCATGTGTGCAACGACATGATTCCCGCTGTTGCGAAGGAGGACTTGGCAGACTTCGTGGATGTATTCTGCGATAAGGGCTTCTTCACTGTTGAGGAGACGGCAAAAATTATGAAGGTTGGTGCTGAGCATGGCCTACGTGCCAAGATTCATGCTAATGAGCTCGCTGTGTCGGGTGGCGTGGAGGTAGGCGTGGAGCATAAGGCACTATCGGTTGACCACCTTGAGAGCATGGGTGACGAGCAGATTGAGGCATTGCGTGGCACGGAGACTATGCCTACGATGTTGCCTGGTTGTGCCTTCTTCCTCGGTATCACCTATCCCCCTGCACGCAAGATGATTGATGCAGGCTTGGCTGTGGCTTTGGCTTCGGACTTCAACCCAGGTACTGCGCCCTCGGGTAATATGCGCTTTGTGGTGTCGTTGGGCTCTATCAAGATGAAGATGACCCCCGCCGAGGCACTCAATGCCGCTACGCTCAACAGCGCTTGCGCTATGGGTGAGAGTCGAGACTATGGCTCTATCACTCGCGGCAAGGTGGCTAACTTCTACATCACTAAGCCTCTGCCCTCGTTGGCGTGGTTGCCATACGCACACCAGACACCCGTCATCCGCAAGGTGGTGCTTAAGGGTGCGGTGGTTAAGTAAAAAGTAGTAATAAATTTGTAAAGTGTAGAGAGTATGAAGATTGCGAAATTTATGGTAATGATGCTTGGTGCTGCGGCGATGACTGGTTGCGTAAGTGTTGATGAAAGTACGAATATAACTATGGAAGAGTCTAAGGATAAGATTGTCATCGAGAATATCATGACACGTCGCTCGGTGCGCGACTACAAGGAGGAGCCCGTGTGCCGTGAGCAGATGGCTAAGATCCTTGAGTGTGGTATCTACGCGCCCAGTGCTATGAATATGCAGGCATGGGCGGTGCGTGTGGTTGATGCTCCCGACTTTATCGACGGCGTAACGGCCATCGCAAAGGAGATGATGCCTCAATTATGTGAGCAGCCAGGCTTCCGCAACTTCTTCCGCAATGCCCCCACCGTGGCATTTATCGCTGTGCCCGATGAAAGCTATAGCGGTGAGTATGACTCTGGTCTTCTCTCGCAGAACATGATGCTCTCGGCATGGAGCATGGGCATTGGCTCTTGCTGCTTGGGTAGCGTAATCCCCGTTATGAACTCGGAGGCTGCGAAGCCATACTTGGAGCGCTTGAACCTCCCCGAGGGTTATCACTTGCAGGTGGCTATAGCCTTTGGTTATCCCGCGGGCGAGAACCCCGTAGCTCCAGAGCGAGATGCTACAAAAGCATATTACGTTGAATAAAGGAAAAGACGCTGAGCCTACACTCAGCGTCTTTCTTTTCTATTTCTCCCACTCGAACTTCTCGATGTCGGCGTCGGGAGCCTTCCACGAGGGTTTGCGCATACCATATATAATATAAGGTATAATCACGAAAATTATAGCGCCTATAATCAGCACGGCGTACCACACTGCGCTGCTGCCCACGGCAATCTGTGAGGGCGGGATGAAGCTCAAGACGAAGGCCAACAATGAGCCGCAGAAGCCCAAGCCACCCAACAGCCACATCAGCCCATTACCCTTAGCTCCAAGGCGGAAGGGACGCTCCATCTTTGGAAGAGTATAGCGCAACTTAATCGCCGAGGCAAACATCAGCATATACATGATGAGGTAGAGGAGCACGGTGAGCTGTGAGAGTATCTGGTAAAAACTCTGCACCGAGGGCATGACGACGAAGAGCATGCCGAGGATGGTCACGATGACACCCTGCACCAAGAGGATGTTACGCTGCACGCCTCGCTTGTTTGTCTTCTGGAAGAAGGGGGGCAAATAGCCCGCGCGACCTACCGTAAAGATACCCTTCGAGGGTCCTGCAACCCATGTCAACACGCCCGCCAAGACACCAAAGACAAGGGCTATGGCGATGATGGGACCCATCCACGAGAGCTTCACGAACTTGAAGTAGCTGTCGAAGCCTATAAGGAGTGTCTGCGTGAGGCTGATATCCTTCGCGGGCACGATGATGCCAAGCGAGAATGTGCCGAGGATGAAGATGAGCACCGTGACGAGCGAGCCTATGATGATGGCGCGAGGGTAGTTGCGCTTGGGGTTGTCCACCTCCATGACGTGAATACCCATCATCTCCATGCCGGCATAGAAGAGGAAGATGCTACTTGCCAGCACCAGGTTGTTGAAATTGGTGAGGTCGGGGAAGAAGCTTTCCTGCATGTTGAGGTTGTTGTGTCCTCCCATGGCGAGGTAGACGATGGCAAGTACTATCAATAGGCCTGCGGGGATGATGGTGCCAATTATACCACCTATCTTGCTTACCTTACCCACCCAGCCGATACCGCGCAACGAGATGAACGTCGCTATCCAGTATATCGCCAGCACCACCACAAGGGTGAATATGCGGTTTGAGGCGAGTGCTGCATCTGTCGAAGGGTCGGTGCCTATGTAGGCGATGCTAACAGCACCGAAGGTCAGTACCGTGGGGTACCATATCGTCGACTGTATCCACTGCAACCATATCGCAAGGAAGCCGGTGCGGGCACCAAAGGCCTCACCCACCCAGCGAAAGACACCTCCCTGCTTCGCCGAGAACATCGCCGCAAGCTCTGCTGCAACCATAGCTGTGGGGATGAGAAAGACGATGGCGGCAAAGAGATAGTAGAATGCCGAGGCGAAGCCATATATCGCCTCCGTCGCAAGACCACGAAGGCTCACCACCGCCGTGATGTTCATTATGGCGAGCGTCATCACGCTCAAACCACTCTTTGTTTTGTTTGCGCTTTGCATAATAACATAATTTAGATGTTTTTCTCCCTCTTATAAGCAATTAGTGTGCAAAACTGAACTGTTTTAATAATATGTTGAAAATCAGCGTATTTATAAAATTTTATAGGGGGGGTAAATTGGTAGAAAAAAATTTGGATAGTAGAAAATAATGCGCTAACTTTGTAAAAGTTAAACCAATAAGTGCTACAACTATGAAACGTTTGTATATTATCCTGGCACTCGCTGCGATGGTATCGGTAGCGTGTGAGGTGAGTGTTTTGCCACCTAATGACCCCAACAATCCTTCAAACGAGGATAATACTGGAAACAACGACAATGGTGATACACCCGTTGAGGAGTACACAGAGTTTATGGGTTTTGAGCTGTCAACGTACTATCGTGAGGAGATGATCGAGCTGCTCCGCCTTATAGATTCGCAGGAGGGTGAGGTTGACGATGAACTATTTGCCGAAATGCTGACATCGAAGGTTGTGCAATTTACGGAGCAGTATCTTACGACTGAGTCAAGCTACTACGATAAACCATTATGGACATCGTGCCATGAGTGGGATGGAGGCTCTTTCTGTGGCTCTCTTATGATGATGGAGGATGGCACATGCTACGACCGTAGCTACGAGGGTTGTGCGTTTTATGAGTTTGAGGAGTTCCTCCACGAGCGCGGATACAAGGGTAGCTACTACACCACAACATGGAGCTACGATGCCGACACCCATACGCTAAACTCTGTCTACTATCTCGCCTCAGGTCGAAACATAGAGATGAGCGCAGAGGTGCTCTACTTTGATGGTAAGGAGGCAGTGCTGGTGGGACATATCGCAGGTGTAGCCGTTGTCGGTGCAAACAAATACAACGACTACGTTACGGGCATAGCACACGAATTGGAGCTCTACCGCCTTGTGTTTGTAGATGGCAGAGAGAGCTTCCTCGAAGGATATGCTTCGCCCGAGGAGTATGCTGCATTGCAGGAAGAATTCGCAGGAAATACCGTAGATTAGCGGGATACTTACTTAACGGGGCTGTCTGATTATAGTCAGGTAGCCCTTTTGTTTTATAGTTTGTGA
Organism: Alistipes sp.; assembly: GCA_017646785.1. The sequence continues at coordinate 8,760 of JAGCLX010000083.1, read as the reverse complement.
CGATTGTATAAGTGAAAACTATATAACCATAAAATAATACGATTAAAAAACTATTGCAGATAAAAATAAAACTCTTATCTTTGCATCAGGAAAAGGAAATAAAACGAAGATAAATAAGAATAATTACAAACCTAAAAACTAATAAGACTATGAAAGATTTGAAAGGAACTAAGACTGAGAAGAACTTGTGGGAGGCTTTTGCTGGTGAGTCGCAGGCACGTAACAAGTATACATATTTCGCATCAAAGGCTAAGAAGGATGGCTATGTACAGATAGCAAAGATCTTTGAGGAGACTGCAGCAAACGAGAAGGAGCACGCAGAGATTTGGTTCAAACTCCTCAATGGCATTGGCTCGACTGCAGAGAACCTTAAGTCGGCTGCCGAGGGTGAGAACTACGAGTGGACTGACATGTACGACCAGATGGCTAAGGATGCTCGCGAGGAGGGCTTCGACCACATCGCATTCCTCTTCGAGGAGGTTGGTAAGATTGAGAAGGAGCACGAGGAGCGCTACCGCAAGCTCTTGGCAAATGTTGAGGGTGGCCTCGTATTCTCTCGCGATGGCGATATGATTTGGCAGTGCTCTAACTGCGGTCACATCCACGTAGGCAAGCAGGCTCCTGAGGTATGTCCCGTATGTGTTCATCCTAAGGCATACTTCCAGATTAAGGCTGAAAACTATTAATAATTAGTCTAATAAGGCTGCTTTGGCGTTGCACTCACTCTTCAAATGCTCATTTACGCATAAGTAAACTCCGCTTTTCAGAGTTTCGTGCGCCTAAAATCAGCTCTTATTATACAAATTATTCCAATCACAAAGGGGGGCGGCAAGCACAATTCTTGCTAAGCCCCCTTATTCACAACCATAAGCTATGGATACTCTACCTCTACTCCTCATCCCCTTTGTGGGCACGGTAATAGGCTCGGCATTCGTCTTCCTCACGCGCGACAAGATAAGCTCACGTGTGCAGAACACCCTCCTGGGCTTTGCTGCAGGTGTCATGGTGGCTGCTTCGGTGTGGTCGCTCATAATGCCCGCCATAGAGCTATCAGAGCGGTTAGGTAAGTTTAATTGGATGCCTCCCGCTGTGGGTATACTCCTCGGCATGCTGTTTCTGCTGGCGCTCGACAGCCTTGTGCCACACATGCACCCCACGGGTGATGCCGCCGAAGGTCCTACCTCAAAGCTCGGGCGTAGACCTATGCTCATGCTTGCCGTGACGCTACACAACATACCCGAGGGCATGGCTGTGGGTGCTGTGATAGCTGGTGCCATGCAGAGTAACTCGGGCATTACGCTCGCTGCGGCGCTGGCGCTTGCTGTGGGTATGGCGATACAGAACATCCCCGAGGGTGCTATCATCTCGTTGCCCATGCGTGCTGATGGCGCATCACGCCGACGTGCCTTTGGCTATGGCGCTCTCTCGGGCATCGTAGAGCCCATATCGGCGGCGCTGATGATACTCCTCTTTGAGCATATCTCGCCACTCTTGCCCTATCTCCTTGCCTTCTCGGCAGGCGCTATGCTCTATGTCGTGGTTGAGGAGCTTATCCCCGAGACGCAGCGCGGTGAGCATTCCAACATCGGAACGATAGCCTTCGCGGTAGGTTTTATCTTAATGATGGTATTAGATGTTGCATTAGGTTAGTATGTCTCGGCAAAAACAAGAAACCCACACAGGAAAATTCCTATGTGGGTTTTCTTGTTTTATTTTGTGGAATTACTTCTCAGGGTTAACCTTGATAAGCTCAACCTTGAACTCCAAAGCTTCGTTAGGGCCAATGTTTGCACCTGCACCACGTGTGCCGTATGCCATATCTGATGGAATCCACAAGGTGATCTGGCCACCCTCGCCAACGAGCTTCATGCCCTCGGTCCAGCCACGGATAACCTGGTTAAGACCAAACGAGATGCTCTCGCCACGCTCGTAGCTTGAGTCGAAGACCTTGCCGTCGCGGGTCTTACCCTCGTAGTTTACCTCTACAACGTCGGTGTCGGTTGTAGCGTGTACGTCTGTACCCTCGCGGTCGATGCGGTAGAGAAGGCCAGACTCAGTCTTTACAACGTTCTCCATCTGCTCAACCTCTGCGAGCCATGCTGCTGAAGCCTCCAAGTTCTCGGCTGCCTTGCGCTCCTGCTCCTCGCGTGCACGCTGCTGGCGCTTCACCTGGAACTCCATGAATGCCTTGGTGAGCTGCTCCTCAGTGAGCTTAAGACCCTCGGTGAAGGCCTCCTCAGACTCCAAAGCGAGGCAGTCCTGGATGGCGTTTACAACCCACTTGATGTCGATGTCCTCCTTGATGCCGATGAGTGATGCACCGTTGCCACGGCCAAGCATAGCTGTAACGCCCTCCTTGGTGTATGTCTCGTCGAAGAGCTCAGGCACGTTGGGTGTGGGGAGTGTGTCGGGACGGTCAGTCTTGAACATCTCGCGCTGGCGCTTTGCCTGAACGTAGGGCATGTAGCGTGTGTAGTGGAAATCCATCATCTTCTGCTGGTCCTCCATGAGGCGCTCATCCTCGAGGCTACCGTTCTCGAAGAACTCGAGCATATACTTGATGTAGAGCTCATTGTCGAGGTTGAACTCCGCCATGCCGAAGCGCAACTGCATACCGAGGTTAGCACCCATAGCATAAGAGAGGGTGTCCAACTCTGCGCCCTTAGCAACGTTGTAATCCTTGAGGTTGATCTTGCGAACAGCCTTGGGGGTCTCGCTGTTCTTTGCATTTGTGTCGCCGCAAGCTACTGTTGCAAGCGAGAGGGCGATGACGCCCATTGCGATAAAAAACTTCTTCATCTGTGTTTAAAAATGTAAATTTATTAGTTGTTTATTTCTGCTGTCTGTGTTGTCTCTGCGGTCTGCTCCTCGGCTAACGCATCACCTGCGGGGATATTGTCCTCAGCGGTGGTGTCGTCGTCGAGTGAGGTGGCATCATCCTGGCTATCGGCCTCGGTGTCGTTATCATCCACGGGGAGCTCCACCTCCTGCTCGTCGATGATGAGCGTGACGGTGTAGCGGTCTTTGCTATGGTAGCTCTTCATGTCGTCGATGACCACGGGGGCGATGGTGAACGAACCCTCAGGGAGGTCTTGGTGCTGGAACGACATGTAGTCGTTGATGATGCGGTTGCGGCGCTCCATGAGCATCTTAAGCTGGCCATCCACCTTGTCGCCATAGAGGGCCATAGCCTTAGCCTGGCTGTTCATGTGTGTGGGGTCGATGCCGCGTGCCACGAGCAGTGAGTCGGCATACTTCAATACCTCCTTATTCGACATCTTCGTCTGGTTGATTTGCGAGATGGCGAGCATATCGAGGAAGCCTCGCTCATGGCCGTAGGTGTTGTTGTAGTAGGCTATCTTGAGGTTCATGTTGGCGATGCGCTGTGCCGCACGGTGGTGGTTGACGCGCTGAGTGAGGCGTACACGCACGGTGCTATCCTGCTTGAGGGCCTCGGCCATCTTATCCAAGCGGGCGTAGTGCTCCGAGCTCAAGCCCTGCTCCATGATGTCTATGTTGATGTAGCGGAAGGCGTCCTGCTTATCTCCCGAGAGGAACTCGAAGGGTGACACCAGCAGCTTGACCATAAGGCCACCCACGGCCTTCATGATAATCCTGCCGTAGGAGAACTTGGGTGAGTCGATGTGGCCCGAGACGGGAAGGTCGATGTCGATGTGCTCATCCTTGTCCGTGAGCATGAACACCGCAAGGCGGAGGGGGAGCTTTATCTCTGGGTCGATGCTCTTGTCGCGCTTGCCGACCTTGAAGTTGTAGGTGCCAAACTGGTTGATACCGCTCAGACCACCATTGGTGATGACATTCTGGCTGCGGAAGGTGAGGTTACCATCCTTGATGGGGAAGCCCGTGAAGTGCTCCAAGTAGGGTGATATGCCCACCATGTCCACGTTGTTGAGCATGAGCATGAGGCTCTGGTTGTGGAAGTCGCTAAGCGAGCCATCCCAGCGCAACATCACCGAGCCCTGCTTGGGCAGCTGTGCGCCAAGCATTATCTTATTGCGGTTCATAAGGTCGAGGCTGTCGCCAGCGATGAAGATGTCGCTAAGCTCATACTCGAACTCGCGGTGTAGGGTGTGGTCGGCATAGCGGAAGTCACCACCACGCAGCGATACCTTACCTATGCGCACCACCATATCCTCGAGTAGTGACTCGTCATCCGAGGTGGTTACCGTAACGCGCTCCTTAACCTCATAGAGGTCGTCGCCCTGCTGTGTGGCTGTAGACTCGATGACCACGGTGGGGTCGTTGTAGAAGAGCGGGTCGAAGTTGGGTGTGCCGTCGGCATTGAACTCCATCTCCGAAGAGAAGCCATTGGCCTCAAGGCGTGAGAGTAGGTAGCGGTTGTTGGCGAGGTCTATCTCCTCGATGCCCACGCTAAGCTCATCGGACTCAAGCACCTTGCCACCCACCGAGGTGGTAAGACCAAAGCCCTTGGTCGAAGCCTCACCGCTGAGGGTCATGGCCATGATATTCATAACGTTACCCTTGATGCTTAGGTCGGCAGAGGCACTACCCGTGATGCTACCTATGTTGAGGTAGGGCTTAAGGTAGTTATACGTCTCGGCAAAGGGGAACTCGCGCAACGAGCCATCGAAGAGGAAGTCCCACGTAGCGTAGTTGAGCTCCACGGCGCCTGCGAGCGTAGCCACGTCGTTGATGGTCATCGAGGCGTCGATGTGCGAGAAGCGGTCGTCGAGGTAGAACGATGGGGTGGTGACGTTAAGCTGGGTGAGCTCCCAGCGCTGGGCAAGCTCCTGGTCGTAGTACAAGAGGTGGCCATTGCTGATGGCGAGGTTGTCGAGGGTGATGAGCCAAGGCTCGCTCTCCTCTGCGGGCTCCTCCTCCGAGGCATAGGTCACGGCTATGTACTCCAGCATGTCGTCGAAGTTAAAGGCCTCGGCACTCTGGTCGATGTGGGCATAGAGCGAGTCGAGCGTAGCGCGTGTGAGGTGTATGTGGCCATCAAAGATATCCTTGAGTGCCATCTCTACCTTCACGTCACCAAGGCTAACGAAGGGTGTAGTGTCATCCTGCTCGTAGAGGATGATATTCTGGGCTGAGGCCTCGCCGCTGAAGAGCTTGATGCGCAGGTTCTCCATCTCGAGCTGGCGACCCATAAGCTCAAGGTCGTACTTCTCGACGAACCACTCGGCAAGGGGACCAAGCCACGCTATGGCTGCACCTATGGCGAGCACCACAACAGAGAGTAGGGTGATGAGTGACCACTTGATGACTCTCCTTGCGCGGCACTTACGGCGTGGGGTGTTGTCGTTGTTATTCTGCATGGTGTGTAACTATTTTTGCCACTTCATGGTGAAGTTGCGTAGGGGACGTATAAGGAAGTTGGGAAGGTACTTGCAGATTGGTATGAGCAAGCGGAACCACCAGTCGGGTACCACAACGCTGCGACCACGGAACATGGCATTCAGACCACGGCGTGCACAGCTCTGCGGTGACATAAGTATTCCTGTTTTAAGACCGAAGCGTTGCAAGCTCTTTGACAGACCATAGAGGTCGGTGGCGATACCTGCGGGGCATATCGCTGTGACGCTAACACCCGTGCGACGTAGCTCCTTGTTGAAGGCCTCCGTAAAGCTCTTGACAAAGGCCTTTGAGGCGCTATAGAGGGCCAAGCCGGGGAAGGGCATCCAGATGGAGTAGGACGACATGTTGAGGATGCGACCCTTACCGCGCTTAAGCATATCCTCACCATAGAGGCGGCACATCGATGCAAGCGTGATGTCGTGCAGCTGCATGAGGCGCTCGATACGCTCCAATGGGGTGTTGAGGATGTCGCAGAACGAGAAGACACCAGCGTTGTTTATAACCACGTCGAAGGCATAGCCCTCAGCCACGGTGATGTCGTGGAGCCTGCGTGCGGCACCCACCTCAGCAAGGTCCATAACCATGCCTACGCACTTAACCGAGTAGTGCTCCGCAACGATGCGTGCCTCGGTGATGATAGCCTCGTCGATGTCTACCATATAGAGGTTGTAGCCAAGCATAGCCAAACGCTCGGCATACTGGCGGCCGATACCCTTTGCTGAGCCTGTAACCAAGGCCCAGGCACTGCCACGGACTACTTCGCCCAAGTGCTTATTACATAAACACATAGCTCTATCCTCCTACTTTATAGAGTTAATATCCTTCCACAGGCGTGCGGGGATGTGCTCCTGGCAGTTGTGGCAGCACTGCATATCGACAGAGTACATGCGGGCCATGCAGTAGTCGCGGTGGTCGCAGCCACTGCGTGTGGCCATGTCGCCAGCCTTGAGCTTATTGACAAACGCAGGGTCGTTGACCAAGGCGCGGGCCATCTGCACAAGCTCGAAGCCCTCATCCAAGACCTTCTCGATGCCCTCACGCGACACAAGACCGCCGACATATACCAACGGACCCTTCAATGCCTCGCGGAACTTCTTAGCGTTCTCCAGGAAGTAGCACTCCTCGAAGTCGTACTGCTTGATGAGCCACTGGCCAAAGAGCGATACCACGATTTTTTGAAGCCACTCGTTCCAGCCCATGTAGTAGCCCATGGTCTTTGTGGGGATGCGACCGCGCATAACGGCCATAGGGGCCTTAGACACGAAGCCCGACGAGAGAACGATGCCGTCGACGCCGAACTTCTCTATCTCCTTGGCTATCTCGATGGACTCAGCCACCTGGATGCCACGCTTAAAGCCATCCTCCATGTTGTGCTTAACCAAGACGCCCATGCCGCGCTTGCGGGCATGCTCCATGACCTCCTCCAAGCACATCTTCATGAAGCGCATGCGGTTTTCGAGTGAGCCACCATACTCGTCGTGGCGGTGGTTGGTGTAGGGCGAGAGAAACTGCGAGATGAGGTAGCCGTGGCCTGCGTGCACCTCCACAGAGTCGAAGCCCGCGTTATATGCCGTATCCACTGCTGTGCCGAAGTCCTTGGCAAATTGGCGTATCTCGCCATGTGTCATGCGACGGTGGAGGGTGGGTGAGTAGAGGTTGAAGCCGTTAGAGGCCGACACGGGGAAGCTACCAGCCGTAGACCAGTGGGTCATGTTACCGCAGTGGCCGAGCTGTATGCCCACAGCGGCACCCTCAGCGTGTACTGCATCGGTAAGGTCGCGCAGGGCGGGCACTATCTCGTCGCGGAGCCACAACTGCTTGTTGAACGAGATGCCGCTACGGTTGATTGAGGCATAGGCAACGGTGGTCATGCCCACGCCACCACGTGCTACGCTGACGTGGTAGTCCTTGAGTGCCTGGGTGGGGGCGAAGTCCTTGCCCATAGACTCAAATGCTGCGGAGCGAATCACGCGGTTGCGTAATGTTACGCTTCCTATTTTGTAGGGAGTGAACAACTTAGACTCTTCAAGTCGCTTCTTGTTTTCCATGGTGTTATGTAGTTGATAGTGTTTTGTTCGTTAGTAGATGAATGGGAGTATGCGCTTGCGCTTGAGCGAGGTGAACTCCTCGCCAAACTCCTTCTCGTAGCGCTTGTAGAGCGATGCCGAGCGGGGTCCGAGGTTGGCAAAGGTCCACAACGCGAAGACAACGCCTGCCCACGACCATGAGGCGATGGCGAAGCCTACCCACTCCATGAACTCGCCAAAGTAGTTCGCCGACGACACATACTTGAACATACCACCCTTGGGGATGTAGTGCTTGGTGTCGCCAGGCTTGCGCAGGTTGCGGATGACGTAGTCGGAGTGGAGGTTGGTGATGAAGCCGAAGAGGAACACCACTGCGCCGATGTAGAAGTAGGGCTTAGAGAGCCAACCCTCGTAGTTGCCGTAGTAGAATATCCAGCCACCCTGCATCACGGCGTTCAACGTGTTGAATATCATGCCCATAAGCATGATGCCTACGGGCATCTTAGAGTTGCCGCGTATGAGCAGTGGGAAGATGAATGAGCGCTGGAAGTAGTGCATCTGGAAGATGACAAAGAGTGCCAAGGGTGCCGCCTCGAACCTCACGGGTGACAGCCACCATAGCGCGGCCATGGCGATGAATACGGGGCACTCCATGAGCACCCACGCCACCTTATTGGGTACGGGGAAGCCGAACTTGGGGTTGAAGAGGTAGCCGTATCCCGCCTCCACGAAGTAGAGGGCGATGAACACCACCACGGCGATTGCGGCCATGGTGACGAGGAAGATGTTGTAGCTCTCGAGCGACACGATTTCTGAAAACATATCTATTATAGTTTGGTTACACACTCTTTGCGCTGATACCTTTGGTATCAAGGTACTGCATAGTAAGGTGCAAAGATACGAAAAAAAAACTATCATTGCTATACGTGGTTGAATAATTTTACCCTGCAGTTGGTCTGTTGGTCGCCACGGCGGCACCCATCCCTTGTTGCTAATTGAAAAATAACATAAAATCACACTTGTCACACACCCCCCCCACCCCTCGTGATTGCGTGATTTCGTGATTTTGTGATTTTTTAGGCTCCCTTGACCTTGTCACACCTTGTCACACCTTGTCACACTTTGTCACACCTTGTCACACTTTGTCACACCTTGTCACACACCCCCACCCCCTGTGACTCTGTGACTTTGTGACTTTGTGACTTTTTTGTACCCTGGGAGCGCGGGCAACAATCACCAAAAAGCCATGCGTCGAGCCATGCGCAACTGCACATGTGGCCAGGCGTGTGACCATAGATATTTAGCCACACAGAGGGATATACAAAAGTATATTTATATTCTTTTGTCACTATGTGTCAGTAGCCATGTAGAGGGCTCGTGCCACACCAAT
>JAGCLX010000082.1 GCA_017646785.1 Alistipes sp. | reverse complement strand
TCCTTTGAGAAGGGAGACTTTTTTTTGTGTTTACACACAACTGTCGAACCCTTCTTCGGCTTAAAGAGCCGGCTAAGCCGGTTATGTATACAATCCACCCCAAACCCCTCCATTTGAAAAGGAGGGGCTTGTTGTAAGCCTACGACTTACCCTCACCAGTGGTGAGGGGACATAAGGGAGACAAGGGATAGGATGACAGGTGGGGGCAAAATGACCGGCGAGGGAGAATGACTGGTGGGGGAGAATGACAGTTGTCTAAGGAGTGGAAATAGCCATTAAGCCATTTGCTACTATGAATTAATATATGCGCATATATACAATATAGCTCATTATATATCGTTAATAAGGCGAGTAAAATGGTTATATTGATTTATGATGCAAAGAGAGAAATTCAAAACTATCGAGGCTGCTATTGCCCGTACTGTGTCAACTTTGGTTCGTAGTGATATTAAGTCGTCGTATACGGATAGGCTTGTGATAGAGCTACTTGGCGATGAAGATAGCTCCGCCTACAGCTTGATAAGGATATTGGCTGGTGAGCACGGTGTTGCCGTGATTATGCGTAGCATTGTCCGGAGTTTATCGGCTATGCCTCATCCGCAGATTAGCTCTCCCGCGGAGCATTTTGACGCGATGCGCTATACGCTGATGACAATGTTAAGCAGTGAGCGCCTGACTGCTGCCCATATTCTTTATGCCGCGGCCTTCGACACAACAACGGCGACATCTGCAGCCCTACGCAACTATGGCATTGCTCCGTCAGATATATTGCTTGAGATTAGGCGGATGGCAAATACCGAATATATAGAAGCTGTCTAACGCAAAGAGGGTGTCCATAAAATTTATTGGACACCCTCTTTATCGTGTATTAGATCTGCTTACTTCGACTTGATATACTCGTCGATGGCCTTAGCAGCCTTGCGACCAGCACCCATAGCCAAGATTACGGTTGCAGCACCAGTAACGGCATCGCCACCAGCAAACACACCCTCGCGTGATGTAGCACCCATCTCGTTAGCCTCGATACAGCCACGGCGGTTGATGTTCAAGCCACCAGTAGTTGATGCGATAAGTGGGTTGGGTGATGTGCCGAGTGCCATGATGACAACGTCGCAGTCGATGACGAAGTCTGAACCAGCCTTCTCGACGGGTGAGCGGCGACCACTTGCATCAGGCTCGCCGAGCTCCATCTCCACGCAGTTGATGCCCTTAACCCATCCATCCTCAGTGCCGAGAATGTGTGTGGGGTTTGTAAGCATGCGGAACTCGATTCCCTCCTCCTTAGCGTGGTGCACCTCCTCCTTACGTGCGGGAAGCTCTGCCTCGCCACGGCGGTATACGATAACAGCCTCAGCGCCGAGACGCTTTGCTGTACGCACAGCATCCATAGCCACGTTACCGCCACCTACAACAACTACCTTGCGGCCTACGTATACTGGGGTGTCGAAGTGTGCGGGATCCCATGCGCCCATAAGGTTTACGCGTGTGAGGAACTCATTAGCTGATAGCACACCATTGAGGTTCTCGCCCTCAATGCCCATGAAGCGAGGAAGACCGGCGCCTGAGCCTACGAATACTGCGTCGTAGCCTTCGTTGTCGAGGAGTGAGTCAATGGTTGTTGTGCGGCCTACGATAACATCGGTCTCGAAGCTAACGCCAAGCTTCTTAACCTCGTTAATCTCGCGTGCCACAACCCTATCCTTTGGCAAACGGAACTCAGGGATACCGTATGACAACACACCACCAAGGCGGTGCAAGGCCTCAAATACATTCACCTTATATCCCATCTTTGCAAGGTCGCTGGCGCATGCCAAGCCTGCAGGACCACTACCTACGATAGCAACGCGCTTACCGTTAGGCTCAATCTTTGGAGCCTCTACCTCTGCACTATGCTCCAATGACCAGTCGCCAACGAAGCGCTCGAGCTTACCAATAGCTACGGGCTCACCCTTGATGCCCAAGACGCATGAGCCCTCGCATTGTGACTCCTGAGGACATACACGACCACATATAGATGGAAGTGAACTGTCTACATGGATTGTGTCGGCAGCAGCGCGGATATCTCCTTCGGTGAGGTGGTGGATAAATCCAGGGATGTTGATATTTACGGGACACGCAGCAACGCAGCGTGGGTTCTTACAATTCAAGCAGCGCGTAGCCTCCAAGAGAGCCTCCTCCTGGCTGTAGCCGTAGCATACCTCCTCGAAGTTAGTAGCGCGCACCTTAGGATCTTGTTCGCGTACGGGGACGCGTGGTATCTTATTTGCCATAGCAGTTACATTTGTGTTCGCGATTCTCGTTGTCTAATCTCTCCTGGTTCTTATACATAGCCTGACGACGCATAGCCTCATCGAAGTCTACCTGGTGGCCATCGAACTCTGGACCGTCAACGCATGTAAATAGAGTCTTGCCTCCTACAGTAACGCGACATGCACCACACATACCTGTGCCATCAACCATAAGTGCGTTGAGCGATACGGTAGTCTGCAAGTTCCATGGCTTTGTGGTGAGGCATACGAACTTCATCATGATCATAGGACCGATACATACGCACTCGTCATACTTACGACCCTCGCCCTCCACGAGCTCTTTCATTAGACCTGTTACCATGCCCTTGTAGCCCTCCGAGCCATCATCCGTAGCGATGTGTACGTTGCCCACCTTCTTCATCTCGTCGATGTAAATGAGCATATCCTTGGTCTTAGCACCGATAATAACATCGCAATCTACGCCATGCTGCTTGAGCCACTTAACCTGTGGATATACAGGAGCAGTACCCACACCACCGGCAACAAAGAGATACTTGCGACTCTTTAGCTCATCCATAGGCATGTGTACGAACTCTGATGGGCGGCCCAATGGACCTGCGAAGTCTGCAAGGCAATCGCCTGCCTCCATTGCGCAGATCTTCTTTGTTGAGTGGCCGATAGTCTGTGTTACGATAGTCACAGTGCCTGCCTCTACATCGTAGTCTGCAATGGTGAGGGGAATGCGCTCGCCACCCTCATCTGCTCGCACGATAACAAACTGACCTGGTAGGGCAGCACGTGCAACACGCTCCGCGGCAATTTTCATCTCGTAGATGTTCTCCGCAATTTTGCGTTTCTCGACAATTTTAAACATGTTGATCTTTTTAGTTTATATTACTGTTTGTGTCTTCTTCAACCTCTCTCTGTTACTTCGGCAGCGCGCTCACCTTGATGCTCTGCATAGGTCGCATAGGGTCGTTGGTGATGATGTATATGCGCGCAACAAGGGGGTTGTCTACATCCTCTATGTGTGCTGCAACCAAGCGTACCACTACTTCATGCGACTCACCCGCATCGATGGTCACATCCCCTTTGATATCGCACACTACAGCTGGTGAACTGCTCTCTACAGCGCGTATTGCCAGTGGGGACCCTCCATCATTCGTGAGCGTAACCTGCTGCTCCATTACTTCGTAAGGAGTGTTTACATCCCCAAATTTAATAAAATTTTTCGAAATAACGAGCTTCGGAGCTGAAATATCATCCATATAGTCGAAATTATCCACCACAATAACCTGTGCCGATAGGGGATATGGAGCCTCTGTGTCGTCTACTATTATGTGCAAAACATCTTTGGCTGTGCCGTAGAACTCACCGTCATCGTCAATGTTGTAGCGTAGTACTATGTCGCCCGACTCTCCCGCCTCGATACGCTCAGGCATAGATACGTGGAGCAGCCCACTTGTTGATGTGCTGACCATGCGTATGTTAATAGCATTAGGGGAGGTGTTCGTGTAGCCAATGTACTCGATTAACTCTTTGCCGTGCTCCATATACCCGAAAGCATGGTAGTTGCTCTTTAGTCGTAGTCCTTCGCCCATGTCGAATGGATATAGCTCGTCAATGGTGCGCTCGCGAGGGTTGACGTAGCCTATGATATTTAGGCGTAGCTCGTCTACGCAATGTGACGTTTCTACGAAGATGTGCTTGTCGAAGCGACCAGGTCTGTTGAGCGGATTGAATGATACTTCGAATGAGAATTTTCCACCAGCAGGTATCGACTCTCTGTTGTAGTTTGCCGTTGTGCACCCGCATGTTGTGGTTATGCTTACAATATCTATTGCTTCATGAGTGTTGTTCACCGCCTCAAATCTGCACGATACAGGCCCACCATCTTCGTCGATATGTCCGAAGTCATGCGTAGTTTTGCTGAACATAAGTGCGCACTCCGACACGTTTTGGGCAAAAATGTGGAAGTGGTGTGTGCTCAATAGTAGAGCTAATAGTATATATTTAAATAGGTATTTCATACTACAAATATAGGGTTTATCGGCGATTTTCAAGAAAAATGCAATTTTTTTTGAATTTTTTTACGAAAAAGTTTGCAGATTAAAAAATAATATCTACCTTTGCACCGCAATCGAAAGATAACGTTCTTTTACAATGCCTGAATAGCTCAGTTGGTTAGAGCACATGACTGTTAATCATG
>JAGCLX010000081.1 GCA_017646785.1 Alistipes sp. | reverse complement strand
GTGCCGAGCAGCTCGACACCGCACTCCTTGAGAACGCCCTTCTTCTCAAGCTGCATGGCGAGATTCAGACCCGTCTGACCGCCGATACCGGGAACGATGGCATCGGGACGTTCGTAGCGAAGGATCTTCGCAACGTATTCGAGTGTCAGGGGTTCCATATAAATTTTATCCGCGATGGTGGTATCCGTCATGATGGTTGCGGGGTTAGAGTTAACCAAGATGACCTGATAACCCTCCTCCTTGAGTGCGAGGCACGCCTGTGTGCCTGCATAGTCGAACTCGGCAGCCTGACCAATAACGATAGGGCCAGAGCCGATAACCATTACTTTCTTTATATCTGTTCTCTTTGGCATAGTCTACTCCTCCATCAGTTTAATGAATTTATCAAATAGGTACGCGCTGGTTGACTCGGGGTTGCAATCGGGCTGATACTGCACAGAGAAGACGTGCTCCTCCTTTACCTCGATACCTGCGATGGTGTTGTCCAAAATGTTGCGGTGGGTAATGGCGATGGGGGTGTTTGCCAACGACGCCTCGCTAACAGCATAGCCGTGGTTCTGAACGACGATCTCGAGCTTGCCACTCTCCAAGTTCTTAACGGGGTGGTTAGCGCCACGGTGACCAACCTTCATCTTCTCGATAGCGGCACCATAGCTCATGGCGATGAGCTGGTGGCCGAGGTCTACACCGAAGATGGGCAACTTGCCACGCAACTCCTTGAGAGTGTTGCATACGATGGCTGCATCGGCGGGGTTACCAGGACCGTTAGACACGAAGATACCGTCGGGGTTGAACGCCATGATCTCCTCGGCTGTAGAGTTGTAAGGCACGATGGTCACGTTACAGCCCTTAGCGTTGAGCTGGCGGATGAAGCTGTACTTGATACCGCAGTCCAAAGCCACGACATCCCACTTGTGGTTGGGCGTGCGTGAGAACCAACGCTTCTTACAGCTGATGCGCTCCAAAAGGTTTCCCTTGAGCTCCGTAGTGCGGATAAGCTCCATAGCCTCCTCGTGGGGCATGTTGATGTCCACGATAGCGGCACGCTGCGTACCCTCGTTGCGGATGATGCGCGTAATCATACGAGTGTCGACACCTCCGATTGCGGGGATATCCAACTCCTCGAATGTCTCGTTCATGGTCTTTGTGTAGCGGAAGTTGCTGGGCGCCTCGCAGTACTCGCGAACTACCATGCCACCCATTGCGGGGTACTTACTCTCGTAGTCCTCGTCCATGAATCCGTAGTTACCCATCAAGGGGTATGTCATAACGACAATCTGGTCGGTGTACGTTGGGTCGGAAACAATCTCCTGGTAGCCCACCATTGAGGTGTTGAACACAATCTCGCATACCGCAGCACGGTTCGAGCCGAATCCATAGCCTGGAAACTCTTTGCCGTTCTCAAGTACAAGTTTTTTGGTGTAAGGTTTCATCTACTTAATTACTTTATATTATTTTGTTTTGTTGTCGTATACAATCTCACCGCGGTGCAGCGTCATCACTACATCGCCAACCATATCTCTGCCATCGAACATCGATATCTTACCCATAGAGTAGAAGTCGTTGCTATCCACACGCCACTCTTTCTCCACGTCCAAGAGCACAACATCGGCACGGTCGCCAACACTCAGGCCACCCTCGATGCGGAACACCTTGCGGGGGTTGATGCTCATAAGCTCCACCAAACGCTCTAGGGTGATGACACCCTTGCGTACTAAGTGGGTGTTCAACGCTGCAAAGGCGGTCTCGAGGCCTACGATGCCCATGGCGCTATCTTTCAAGCCGCGCGACTTCTCCTCGACGCTGTGGGGGGCGTGGTCCGTAGCAATCATGTCGATGGTGCCATCCTTGATACCCTCAACAAGCGCAGCTCTATCCTCTGCCGAGCGCAAAGGTGGGTTCATCTTCCAGCGTGCATCCTCCTCGAGGTCCATGTCGGTGAAGATGAGGTAGTGGGGACCCGTCTCGCAGGTGACCTTCACGCCACGTGCCTTAGCCTCGCGAACAAGCTGCACGGTCTCCTTTGTCGATATGTGGCAGACATGATAGCGGCAGCCTACGCGCTCTGCTATCTCTATATCACGCTTCACCTGCTCCCACTCGCTCTCCGAGCAGATGCCCTTGTGGCCATGTGCCTTAGCATACTCGCCATCGTGGATGTAGCCACCCTTGAGCAGCTCCTCCACCTCGCAGTGTGCAGCGATGAGCTGGTCGTGCTTCACCGCCTCGGTCATGGCGCGCTCCATCATGCCGTCTACCTGCACGCCGCTACCATCGTCCGAGAATGCGCATACCTTGCCCACGAGCGATGCGACATCCACCAACTCCTCGCCCTTGCGACCTATGGTGATGGCGGCATAGGGCAGCACCTCAATCTTCGCGTCGCGGTCGATGATATCCTGCTGTGCCTTGAGGTTATCCACGCAGTCGGGAACGGGGTTTAGGTTGGGCATTGAGCACACGGTGGTGTAACCGCCACGCGCCGCAGCCATGGTGCCCGTAGCGATGCGCTCCTTATATCCGTAGCCTGGCTCGCGCAGGTGCACGTGAACATCGACAAATGCTGGCGCTACGACTAAGCCATCAGCGTCGATAACCTTGTCAACATCCAGTACCTCAATATGTTCTTTGCACTCAGCAATGCGCCCATCGACGATTGCTATATCTCTCTTGCCGACTCCAGGAACGAAGCCCTCTTTGATGATTGTTCTATTGCTACCCATACTATAAAAAACAAGCGGCCCATAGAGCCGCTAATATCAATTAAAAACAGTGATTGCCAAACCAGTAAAACCTCGAAAACAACACGCCACCTGTGGGTAAGCCTGAGCATTAAAGTTACGGTTGTTTATCTCGCGTTTCATAGTGTTATATATAATTTGCGCAAAGATAAGGATTTTTCTTGGTTTGTGCAATAGTAGCGGAGAATTTTTTTCTTTGTTGTGATAAGCCGCAATCTACTTCCGCTAACAAATTATCTCAGCAATGGGTAGTACGCCATAGTACAACCCATCGCCTCGAAATTTGCCGAGCGTTGTATCTCACGACTTCTGACAACAAAACTTCGAGCGATAAGCCGCAATCTGCTGCCGCTAACAAATTATCTCAGCAATGGGTAGTACGCCATAGTACAACCCATCACTTTATCACACTTTATCACACGAAATCACACACCCCCCACCCCCTCGTGATTGCGTGATTGCGTGATTTCGTGATAAAGCAACGATAGCGCACACTGCCTCGTGGGGGAGAGTGGGCGTTTGTTGCTTGTTGCTTTGTTGCTTTTCCATATGTTTTGCAACAAAGCAACAACCTTTTCTCGCCTTAACGGGGTATCAGTGGAGTATTGGCGTGGGCTCTGGTGGATAGAGTTCTTTCCATCCATCCATTTTCCCTATGTAAATGGATGGACAGCTGTTCGTTTGTTCGTTTTCCCTATAAAAAAGAACGAACGAACACCCTCTCCTCCTCAGCGTATCGCGCCTGCTTATCCGCATTTTCTTTTTTTTGTTTTACCTATGAAAAAGAAAAAAAGAAAATTCTTCCTCTACTGGTAGCGTTTCTCGCTTCAATGGGAAGTATCAGTAGAGTATTGGGTTGTATTGTGTGTTGTTATATAGTCATTGATAAATAACTATATAAGTATTAATTGTAGAGTGTGTATTGCCCTCATGCTATCACACTTACAATGGATATATACTACACTATATAACTCTATATATAAATATGTATATATTGATATATAACGTGTTATATACGTTAATTAATGTATCACTTTACGTTGATATTGGTGTGGCACGAGCCCTCTACATGGCTACTGACACATAGTGACAAAAGAATATAAATATACTTTTGTATATCCCTCTGTGTGGCTAAATATCTATGGTCACACGCCTGGCCACATGTGC
>JAGCLX010000080.1 GCA_017646785.1 Alistipes sp. | reverse complement strand
GTAACGCCCTCCTTCTTCTGGCGCTCCATGAGCTCACGGTCGATGAATGGCTTGTTCTCAACGAACTTAGTGAGCCAGTTAAGACCAGCCTCGATAGGAGATGTAGTGTCGTCGATATCGTTACCATAGAGGCAGAAGCCCTTCTCAAGACGCAAGGTGTCACGAGCGCCGAGGCCGATGTTCTTCAAGCCGAACTCCTCGCCTACCTTCCACATAGCCTCCCAGATAGTATCTGCATCCTCGTTGTACATATAGATCTCGCAGCCACCAGAGCCAGTATAACCGGTTGTAGAGAGGATAACGTCGCAGCCAGCAACCTTGCAGAGCTTGAATGTGTAGTACTCCATATCCTCTACCTGCTCCTCGGTCATCTTCTGCACGAGCTTCATAGCCAAAGGACCCTGGATAGCGAGCTGTGCAGTCTTGTCTGATGAGTTCTCGAGCTCCTCGCCAGCCTTCATGCCATACTCCTTGCCCTGCTCACAGATGTGGTTCCAGTCCTTATCGATGTTAGCGGCATTAACGCAAAGCATATACTTCTGCTCGTTGAGACGATATACCAAGATGTCATCAACGATACCACCCTTACCGTTAGGCATTGTGGTGTACTGCACCTTGCCGTCGTAGAGGTCACATACGTTGTTTGTTGTGATGCGCTGCAAGAACTCTGTAGCGCGAGGGCCCTTAACCCATATCTCGCCCATGTGGCTAACGTCGAACACGCCACACTTCTCGCGCACGTTGATATGCTCGTCGTTGATACCTGAGAACTCGATAGGCATGTTGTAGCCTGCGAACTCTGCCATCTTAGCACCATTAGCAATATGGTACTTTGTAAATGCTGTAGTTTTCATTGGTTTTATAGGTTTTAGATTGTTAGATTTATTTTCGTTGTGTTTTAGGTTGCTATGCTTTCTCGCTATTTGCCGCATCCTCGACTTTGGGACGGGGCTTGAAACCCACCTTCGGGCAGCGTGTAAACTCCTTAGTGCGGTCGAAGAGATAGCGGTAGGTGGTGTGCATCTTATGCTTGTGAGCGCAAATATAACGCTCAACCATGCGGTTCATCACGGGGTTGAAGTCACCAATCCATGCAAACTCCACCGAACGGTATTTGTTCTTCGAAGTGCGGATATAACCCTCGAGCATTGCCTTCATCATGCCCGACTCTACGCCCTTGCCCTGGAACTCGGGTGTGATGCCAAAGACGATGCCGAAGATGCGGTCGCTCCTCTTGCGTACCTTCAAATCCCACAGCAGGCGTAGCTTATTCACGATGCCAAACTTACCGTTGTACTTGCCGATAATGCGGTTTAGGTCGGGCACCATGATGAAGAAGCCAATGGGCTCGTCGTTGAAGTAGGCAAACCAGATGAGGTTGCGGTCGATGATGGGGCGCATGGTGTCTGCCATCTTGCGACACTCCTCCGAGGACATTGGTTGCACACCCGTAAAGAGTGCCCACGCCTTGTTGTATATCGTGCGAACCTTCTCCACTGCTGAGTATAGATCCTCATTGCCGATGGGGGCAAAGTGGTAGCCAGGTGTAGACATAAGACGCTTTACGCGCTCGTGGACAACCTCATTAACGTCGTCATCATCAATATTCCAGACGTAGGTGTTTTGGTTAAAGTAGTTCTGGAAACCGTAGTTTTCGAATAGCTCTTTGTAGTAGGGTAGGTGGTATGGGTTTTCGAAGAGGGGTTGAAACTCGTATCCCTCAACAAGCAATCCCCACCATGCATCACGTGAGCCGAAGTTTATGGGGCCATCCATAGCCTCCATGCCTCGCGCCATGAGCCAGTCACGTGCTGCATCGAAGAGTGTGTTGGCAAGTTCCTGGTCTTCGATAGCCTCAAAGAAGCCACAGCCACCCGTGGGCTGCTCATAGCCATAGGCGTGGCTCTTGTCATAGAATGCCGCGATGCGACCCACACACTCGCCCTCGGCGTTGTGTGCCACCCAGCGAATGGCCTCGCCCTCGTTGAAGAGCTTGTTCTTTGTGGGGTCGAACACAGCCTTTATCGAAGAGTCGAAGGGGCATACCCAATTTGGGTTACCTCGGTATATCATCTTGGGGAGCTCCAAGAACTCACGTTCCAGCCCCTTATTGCCAGCGGTAACCTCAAAAAGTGTGTATTTTTTGTTTGCCATATTCACAAGTATAGTAACACAAAGATATACATTTTTTTTTGTAATACTACTTTTAGTAGTGAAAAAAATATTTGATATTTGGTAGCGAGCGAGCTATGAGCTATTAAAATACCAACGCGGAGCAGTAACGGAACTCTGTTATCAGCAACTTTAATTGTCGCCTATGTATCTCTAAGACTCTCTTTATCCCTTAAAAACAATATCTGAAGTAAGACTAAAAACTGCATTTTATTGACAAAAAAAGACAGAGTATTTATAAAAGTAATTTTTTCTTATAGTTTCAATTTATTTTCAAAAATAATTTTATATCTTTCGAGTGCAAAAAGATGTGTAGTGGGTTAATATATGTACGAGATTTGCATTGCAACATTGTGCATGGATCCACATGTATCATAAAATAAATGGTAAAAAATTAAAAGAACGAATTATGAGAAAGAGTATTTTGACCCTCGCGGGTATAGTATTAACGGCAGTGGGAGTATTCGCAGCATCGTCACACATTATGGATGATGAGCGAGCGATTAAGTATGATGAGCTTCCTCTCAAGGCGCGCAACTTCATTAAGGAGCACTTCCCTAACGAGCAGCCTGTAAATGTGATGGAGGATAAAGAGTTTACACACACCGAGTATATGGTTGCTATGGCGAGTGGTACGAAGATCGATTTTAATGCCGATGGTCAGTGGACAGAGGTTGACTGCCGAGAGAGATCTGTGCCCAAAGGTGTGGTGCCAGACAAAATTGATGAGTACATCAAAAGACATCATCCAGCAGGCATGGTTGTGGAGATCCAGCGAGAGAGAAACAAGTGGGAGGTAAAGCTTAATAGTGGTTTGGAACTTACATTTGATAGCTCATATCGCCTAACAGAGATTGATGACTAAGGTCATTAGAGATATTTGGGTTAATGAATTAAAAATTATGTCTATGAGAAAGTTATTGTTTGCATCGGTTGCCATTGCAGCAGTGCTTACATTTGTTGCATGCGACAAATACAAGGCTCCGCAGTCTATGCGTAATACCTTCTATGAGGATTACCCCACGGCTGTAGATGTGGAGTGGAAGAAGAAGCATGGCTATGCCGTGGCGGAGTTTAGCCTGCCTGGTCAGTCGGATGACTGCGAGGCGTGGTATAAGAAGAGTGGCGAGTGGGTGATGACTAAGTACGACATTCGCTATAGCGAGCTTCCTCAGGCTGTGAGCACCGCCTTTGAGGCTGAGTATGGCGCGCAGACCCCCGTTGACGATGTCGAGCGTCTGGAGCTTAATACCGGCGAAACCATCTACTTCATAGAGGCTACGGTGGTTGTTAATGGCCTCTTAACAGATATCTACCTTGACTACGCCCCCGATGGCACACTCCTACGCACGGCGGTAGATGTTGAGGATTACGATGGTATTTACTACTATCTACCTTAGGAGATAGCAAGAGGTTATTGGATAGAGAAGGCGTTTGCTCAAGTGTTGCCAACGCCTTTTTTGAGAATACTACTAATTGCTAAATACTCATTGTGCTTATCCCCACACTGCGGGCTTGACGATGCCGAACATCAGCCATGCGATAAGGAGTGTGACCATGATGTTGAAGAGCTGTGCGCCAACGAATGACCATAGCACGCGGCGGTTTTCGCGCGACACGATATCCTTGAGGCGTGTGTCCATGCCTATACAGACAAACGAGAGTGAGAAGAAGAAGGTCGAGAAGCTCTTGGCAAGCGATGTCTCCATGATCTTGCCACTGGAGTTCAGTGTGAGCATGTCGTTGCTCTGGAGTATGCTAAACAGCGCCGAGGCAAGCACAAAGCCGAGGATAAACTTAGGAAACTTATCCCATACGATGCCCAATGAGGGGCGTGCAGTGCCGCCATTGGCGTTGCGCGTAGAGAGGTAGAGGGCAATGAAGAATGCCACGAAACCTATGAGCACATTCTGCGTAGCCTTAACCACCACGGCAGTGCTCTCGGCGATGCCGCCCACAGCCTCTGATGAGGCCACGACACCCGATGTGGTGTCTATGGTGCCACCAATCCATGCGCCAGCAATCTCCTGTTGTATGGTGGTGTTGTCGGTAAGCAGTGGTATGACCATCTCGGCTAACCATGGCATAAGGTATATCATCGGGATGACGATGATGAGCACCACGGAGCAGATGTACGACAGCTGCTTCTTATCTGTGCCTGCTACACCCGCCGCGGTGATACACGCCGAGACGCCACAAATGGAGCAACCACTCGCTAGTGTCATTGCCGTAGCGCGCTCGACCTTAAACTTGCGGGCGAGCATGTAGGCGAAAAACCACACGATGCTTACGACCAATACAGCCTGTATGAGTCCTGCGAAGCCCGACTTCATGACGTCGGAGAAGAGCACCGTAGCACCAAGGCACACGACGCCTATCTTGATGAAGAACTCACCCTGTATGGCGGGCTTGAGCCACTCGGGAACATGGAATAGGTTGCGGATGATGAGTCCGAAGAGCACAGAGAAGAATACCGCCTCGAAGCCGTAGAACTTCACCCACTCGAGCTTTGCAACCCACTGTGCGAGTACGGCGATGGTGAAGATTACGATAAACGACACGAGTAGTCCTCGCATGGGGCGACCCAGCACGCGGTTACCCACAAATAGTAAAGCTAACGCTATTATGAAAAATTCTCCAATGTTCTTCCACGCCTCGAGAGTGATGAGCGTTTCTGGAATCTTTGGGCCTCCGTTGAGGCTGCTTGCACATAGTGCTAAGATGAGAAGCGGAATGCTTAGAAATGTTGTTACCCAATCCTCCGTAAGGAATTTTTTCATAATAGCGTTAAACGGTTTTTGTTAGCGATTAGAACATCGCCGTCACCAGAAGGTTGAAGCCAAACGACTGAGTGCCAGCGCGTGTGCCAGCAATCTGCTGTGGCACAAAGGGCTGCATGAACTCGTCGACCATAACCTCGGGTACGAAGATGTATGAAACGTTTGCCTGAAGTCGCAAGAACTTGAAGGGCTTGTATGCTGTACCGAGCTGAATGCGGTTGTTTGTCAACGCTACATTCTCGTCGATAATGTCGTAGTTGTCGCGGATAAACTCATAGCGCGCATATACGCTCCAAGGTTTCTCGAAGTTGTAACCTGCCAATGCGTAGAGTGAGCTTGTCAAGAGGTCGCCACCAAAGTTTGCCTGCACAAACTCCGAACGTGCAATCCACGTGCCATTCTCATACCATGCGCCCACTGCCCAGCGGGGGCTCTTCATATACTTGTTGCCGTTGAAGTTGCTCTCGGCGTACATATATGAACCAGTTACTGCAAAGCCCTTGAAAGGCTTAACGATAAGGCGTGCGATAAAATCCTTTGATGAGTTGTGGTCCTTGGCGTTGATGCCCGAGCCATTGAATACACCGATGTTGTAGTTAATCAGGTTGTAGCCCTCGCGCTCGACGAAGCCACCATAGAGCTGAAGACCGATGTCGCGACCACCCGCACTGGGTACGCCATCGTATGCACCGTTGTTACGTGCGAGGTAGGTGGTGATGTATGAGTACTCGATGAACTCTACGGTTGTAGGACCGCAGTTCTCGTTCTCGTATGAGAATGGAATTTTGAACTGTCCGAGCTGGATGTTAAGACCCTTCAAAGGCTTATAACGGAAGTAGAGGTCGCAAATCTTTGGTGAGTTAGCCATGTCGACCTGTAGGCGATAGTCAATCTTCTCCTTTGCGGCGTTGCCTGTGAGGCTTACGCGCGCGCGGTGTAGATAGAATGTGTTTGAGGGATCTGCGTTCTCGTCCCAGCGGTAGCCACCCTGAAGGTAGCCCGAGAGCTTAAGGTGCTCATCGGCAAATGCCTTGACCTTCTCACCTGTTGTCTGTGCCTCAACTGCTGTGGTCATGCATGCAGCAACCAAAACGAGTAGTAGATGTTTGATTTTCATAGTTTCTTCTGTTAAAAGTGTGACAAAAGTATTAATTTTTAGATTATGCAATGTTAGTATAAATACCTAATTTACAGTTTAGGCATGTGAGCTATTTTGAATATGCCGCTGATTATCAGGCATTAAACTCGATAGATAGTTGATTTTTGGGGTATATATTTTTGATGTTTATACCGAGTTTCTTTGCTCTTTTTACTGTGTAGGCTGTGCCGCTTTGTCCTCCGTTCCACCATGCGATAAGCGTATCGGCACCCTCGACGAGCATGTCGTTGCGGTGTCGGAAGATGGCGGGGTGATAGGCGTTGTCGGAGTAGCGCACCACGGTGGCGTGCTGGAGTATGTGGTTGTATCGCTTGCGCTCTTCGGGGGTGAAGTGCGCGTCAAACGTGGGCCACGGGATGCATGCCTCGAGTACGATGTTGCTGTCTGAGTACATCAGCTCGACGACCATCTCTCCCGCTGCGAGGTCGAAGCCCTCGGCCATGCCCACGCGGAAGTGGCGCGCACCCTCGTTGTAGAGTTCGCATATTGTAGCCCTTAGTAGTTCGTTAGCTGAGCCGTTGTAGGTGCGGTGGCCGGTGAAGGCGACTATGTTGTATCTCTTATCCACGGGGCAAAGATACGAAAATTGCCGTAACGGAGGGTGGCGTGGCGATTAAAAAGATGTTAAAAATATATTAAAAAATTATTGGGGCAGGAGGGGTTGTTGGTCTGTGGTTTGCACATTGTCGAGGTGTAGAACGTTTAAATTTTACGACTATGAAAAACACTTCAATTTGTATCTTTTCAGCCCTCGGTGGCGCTTTGGTTGGCGCCGCTGTGGCAATGCTCTTCACCCCACAGTCGGGAAAGGAGTTGAGACATCGCATTCAGGATGCTATCGACGACACCACACGTCGCATCCAGGAAGATCTCTGCAAGTGCAAACCTTCGGGTAGTGGCGCAGAGATGCGTGAGTAGGTGAGCATATCCCTATGGCGTTATGATGATCTATATCATCTTTATGCTCGCTGCGCTGCTTGGAGCTCTGCTCCTCAGCGCAGCTCTTGTGGTGTGGCTGTGGGAGGTGGCCATGCCGTTGCATTGGGCACTTCTGGTTGTCTGTGTGGCGTGGTGTGTGGTGGCTACCATTATATATAGATGTAGCCTCAGCGCCTCGCTCGAGCGCCTTCGCAGCTGCCTCGATGTTGTGTATAAGGTGAGTGCAGCATTAGATACTGCCTACAGCAAGGTGGTGGCACTGTGGGAGAGTATTATTAAACGAGTTTAGTGAGTATAAGGAATTTAGGGAGCTTAGCGTACACTAAACTCCCTAAACTCTTTAATTTCCTTAACTTCCCTATTAAAAAAAGTCCTTTGCCAAGCCACCCTCGCCAGTCTCCTTGTAGATTGATGGTAGGTCGTGACCTGTCTGCTTCATCACCTCCACCACGCGGTCGAACGACACGCGGTGGTGGCCGTCGGTGTACATAGAGTATAGGTTGGCATCCAAGGCGCGTGCTGCAGCGTAGGCGTTACGCTCGATGCAGGGTATCTGCACAAGACCACAGATGGGGTCGCATGTCATGCCGAGGTGGTGCTCCAAGCCCATCTCTGCGGCATACTCAATCTGTGCGGGTGAGCCTCCAAAAAGCTGGTTTGCTGCCGCTGCGGCCATGGCACACGCTACGCCTACCTCGCCCTGGCATCCTACCTCCGCGCCAGATATTGATGCGTTCTCCTTCACGATGTTACCTATAAGGCCTGCGGTTGCTAAGGCGCGGCATATGCGCTGCTCGGAGAACTCGCGTGTCTTCCATAGGTGGTACAGCACGGCGGGTAGTACGCCTGATGAACCACATGTTGGTGCTGTGACGATACGACCTCCCGAGGCGTTCTCCTCGCTCACGGCCAGTGCGTACGAGAAGATGAGTCCGCGTGACTTAAGACTCTGGCTATATCCTGATGCACGCACGTTGTAGCGCATTGCGCGGCGAGCAAGATTTAGTGGGCCAGGTATCACGCCATCTGTCTCGATGCCTCGCTCCACAGCCTCACGCATCACGCGCCACACCTTAGATAGGAATATCCAGAGGTCGGGACCCTCGTGTATCTCGACATACTCCCAGAAGGTGCGGCCATTGTCGCGACACCAGTGTAGGATGTCTGTGAGTTTTGTGAGAGGGTATATGTCGGCACTCTCTATGGGGGTGCTGTTCTCCTCGGCCAGTGCGCCGCCACCCACGCTGAATACAGTCCAGTCGTCGGTTACGTTGTTGTTTGCATCAAGAGCCTCGAAGCGCATTCCGTTGGGGTGGAATGGCAGGAACACGGATGGCTCCCAAATAAGCTCCACCTCGCCGTGTGGACGTAGGGTGTCGAATATAGCTTGGTCTGTAAGGTGACCCTTGCCTGTTGCAGCAAGGCTACCATATAGCGTTACACGAAACATTCTGCACTCTGGGTTTCGGTGCTGGAACATCTCTGCGGCACGTCGTGGCGCCATTGTATGACTGCTTGAAGGACCTGTGCCTATGCGATATAACTCTTTAATAGATTTCATAAAGCATCATTTTTTTGTTGCTACGGTACAAAGATAGCCATTTTTGCGACTCATATCTCTGTCAGTACGATTTTTTTTATAACTTTGTAAACTAATATGGCAACACTATATTTCCATATCCCATTCTGCAAGCGTATATGCTCCTACTGCGACTTCTACAAGGTGGGTGCACTCTCGCTTATCCCCGCTGTGGTGGAGGGTATGCACCGCGAGTTGGAGGAGCGCTCCAATTACACGCGTGAGCGTAAGCTAAGCTCGATATACTTTGGTGGTGGTACGCCATCGCTTTTACAACCCGCAGAGATAGAACGATTTATATTGCGCGCACGAGAGTTGTTTGACTGTTCGGCGGTTGAGGAGATTACCATCGAGGCTAACCCCGATGACCTCACCGAAGAGTATGTCAAAGAGCTTGCCAAGACGAGCGTCAACCGCGTGAGCCTCGGCATCCAATCCTTCGATGATAGCGCTCTGCGGTTGATGAATAGGCGACATACGGCGGGTGAGGCTGTGGAGGCGGTGCGTAGGCTTAAGCGCCATGGCATAGAGAACATCTCGATAGATGTTATTTTCGGCGTCGCGGGCTATGGCGGTGAGTCGTTGCGTCATACTCTTGAGGAGGCTATAAAGCTCGATGTAGGTCATATCTCGGCATACCACCTAACGATAGAGGAGCGCACGAAGCTCGGTCTAATGACGGAGCGCGGTGAGTATACGCCAATCACAGACGAGGAGTCTGAACGAGAATATATGGTTGTGCATAAGGCGCTTACGGAGGCGGGGTATGAACACTATGAAGTGTCGAATTATGCAAAACCTGGCTGTCGTGCACGCCACAATTCGGCATACTGGCAGGGTGTGGAGTATCTCGGTATAGGGCCTGGTGCCCACTCTTTCGCGGGGGATAATCGTACGTGGTGCACCTCATCGGTTAAGGAGTATGCCGAGGGTGTCGTGCGCTACGAGAGTGAGGAGTTAACTACGCTGGACCACCTAAATGAGTATGTCATGACATCTCTGCGTAGGATTGAGGGCATCGACCTCGGTTACATTTCACGACGCTTTGGCGTTGAGCATGCCGAGCGCATCAAGCGTGCTGCGAGGATGTGGATTGAGAGCGGTGTTGTCGAGTGCAAGGGACAGCGCATCGCTATTTTTCCAGAACATTTTTTGGTCTCGGATGCTGTTATTGAGGCTTTTTTTTGCATAAAAATTTTGGTGTTTTGAAAATAAATACCTAATTTTATAGTGCAAAATTGCATATATTCGTCATATAGCCTCGCGTTGCTTGTTTATATCTTTGGTAATGAGCGCGTTGTGGCTTTCGTGCATGCAAATATAAACTAACAAAATATATACATACTATGTCAGGATTGAAATTCGACAAGCGTGAGTTGGGTAATCTGGAGTATGCACTCGATAGAGAGGTGCTTGCTACGGATCGCCTTGGTGGTTACATGAGTACCACCATAGTAGGTTGCAACACACGTAAGTACCACGGCTTGATGGTTGCTCCCATAGACGAGAGTGACCGCACTTATGTATTGTTGTCGTCGCTCGATGAGACCGTCGTTCAGCACGACCAGTCGTTTAATCTCGCTCTACACCGCTTCAATGGCGTATACGAGCCTCGTGGTCACAAGTATATTACCGACTTCGAGTACACGCCTACGCCCACAATCACCTATCGTGTGGGTGGTGTGATTTTGAAGAAGGAGTTGTTGTGGATTCACAAGCGCACACAGCTTATGATCCGCTATACGCTCGTCGATGCACACTCTGACACTAAGTTGCGCCTACGCCCACTCTTGGCATTCCGCGATAAGCATGCGCTTTCAAAGGCGAATATGGATGCTGATGGTCGTGCATACCCCATCCCCTATGGCGTTAAGTGTCGCTTGTATGAGGGCTTCCCATGGTTGAATATGCAGATTAATAAGGAGGGAGCTGAGTTCATTGCTGCTCCCGACTGGTACTACAACTTCGAGTATCATAAGGAGTTGGCACGTGGCTACGAGGGCCATGAGGATCTGCTTACACCTGGTTACTTCGAATTCGATATCAAGAAGGGTGAAAGCATCATATTCTCTGCTGCAACCGACATGATGGCATCTCCCGAGACCATCACCGCAGTGTACGAGGGATCGTTGGCACGCCGCACACATAAAATCGACTTCTTGAGTTGCCTTGAGCACTCGGCACGTCAGTTTGTTATCCGCCGTCCTGGTAATCGTGCAGAGGTTATCGCGGGTTACCCATGGTTTGGCCCCTTTATGGAGGATACGTTCATGGCATTGCCTGGCCTTACTCTTGCGCAGGGACACAAGGAGGATTGTATGGATGTCCTTGATACGTCTATTCGTGATATGCAGGCAAGTGGTATGTTCGAGGGTCGTGCGCTCAATGTTACAGCAGATGCACCCCTTTGGTTCTACTTTACATTGCAGCAGCTCGAGAAGCATATCTCACAGAAGGAGTTGTGGGCTAAGTATGGCGAGGCTATGAAGGGTATCCTTAAGGCATACCGCAGAGGCTTTGCCCAGGAGGTTGTGATGCATGATAACGGCCTTGTTTGGGCTTCGGCGGAGCGTCCTCTCACATGGATGGGTACTATTGTTGATGGTCAGCCCCTCACACCTCGTCGTGGCTACCCCGTAGAGCTTCAGGCATTGTGGTATAACGCTGTGGAGTATACCTTGGCTGTGGCAAAGAAACAGGGTGACAAGGCATTCGTGGCAGAGTGGAAGGAGTTGCCTGAGCGCATCAAGAACTCGTTTATCAACCGCTTCTGGTTGGAGGAGGGATATTTGGCAGACTATGTAAATGCTGACGAGATAAACAAGTTCATTCGCCCCAATATGGTTGTTGCTGCAGGTCTTGATTACACAATGCTCGATGAAGAGAAGTGTGTGCGCGTACTGCAGACCGTAAACGAGCACTTGCTCACACCTCGTGGCTTGCGTACGTTGTCACCACGTAATGTGCTATATAAGTCGAATTACAACGAGGATCAGCGTTCGCAGGATCTCGCATCACGCAATGGCTCAGCATGGATATGGCCACTTATGCTATATGTTCAGGCATGCTTTAACATTGGTGGTGAGCGCTTTGTTGACGATGCTCGTAAGCTGCTTGATGCGTTCGACTCGGAACTCCAGACCAAGTGCGTTGGTTCTATCTCGGAGCGCTTTGAGGGTGATCCTCCACATGGACCACGTGGTTCGGTGTCGCATGCCACATCTGTTGCGGGCTTGCTCTTTATCAATGAGCTTATAAATAAGTATGCTCCCAAGAAGCGTAAGGCAGCAGCTAAGAAGGCAGCACCAAAGGCTGAGGCAGCGGCTGAGGAGAAGCCTAAGCGTAAGTGTGTGCGCAAGAGTGTGAAGAAGTAAAAACGTAAAAAATATATAGAGTATGAGAGTCTTAATGTTCGGTTGGGAGTTTCCTCCCCATATCGCTGGTGGCTTGGGTACAGCCTGCTATGGTATGACCCAGGGTCTGGCTCGCAACGATGTAGAGGTTATCTTCGTGATGCCTAAGGCGTCGGGCGATGAGGATCAAAGCTTTGTGAAGGTTGTCAATGCCAGCGATATCGAGGCGCGCTATTGCGACGCAAGTGTCGAAGGTTCAGAAGACATAATGAGTAAAATCTCCTTCATCCATATCGACTCAAATATGGTGCCTTACATCTCGCCTGAGGAGTGGGCAACATATCGAGAGGGCTATGAGCGCACAGGTAAGAAGTTCTGGGAGCGTAAGGGTGATAGCTGGACACAGCGTTACACCTTCTCGGGTAAGTATGGTGCAAACATCATGGAGGAGGTTGCTCGCTATGCTGTTGTTGCAGCGGAGGTTGCACGCCAGTTGGAGGGTCAGTTTGATGTTATCCACGCACACGACTGGTTGACATATTTTGCAGGTGTTGCTGCTAAGCAGGTGTCGGGTAAGCCTCTTGTTGTTCACATGCACGCAACGTCGTTCGACCGTTCGTCGAGCGATAACATCGATACTCGTGTGTATGAGATCGAGCGCTCGGGTATGGCTGCTGCAGATATGGTCATCGCTGTATCAAACCTTACACGTAACATCGTTATTAATAAGTATAACATCGAGCCAGAGAAGGTTGTGGCAGTGCACAATGCGGTGCAGTTTGCCGAGAACGACAATCCACTTCCTGTGCGTGGTGTGGATGATAAAATCGTCACCTTCCTTGGCCGTATCACCTTCCAGAAGGGTCCCGACTACTTTATTGAGGCGGCAGCAAAGGTCTTGAAGCGTGTTCCTAATGTACGCTTCGTGATGGCAGGCTCGGGTGATATGATGAACCACTGTATTCGCCGTGTCGCACAGCTTGGCATCTCTGACCGCTTCCACTTCACAGGCTTCTTGAAGGGTGACGATGTTCAGAAGATGTTCCAGCTTTCGGATGTATATATCATGCCTTCGGTATCGGAGCCATTTGGTATCTCACCATTGGAGGCTATGCGTTCTAATGTGCCTACCATCATCTCTCACCAGAGTGGTGTGGCTGAGGTTTTGGACTATGCTGTTAAGGTTAACTACTGGGATGTAGATGCCATGGCAGACTCTATCTATGGTCTTATCACCTATCCTGCTCTTGCTAAGATGTTCTCGGAGAAGGGTATGGAGGAGGTTAACAACCTCAAGTGGTTCAACGCTGCTACGAAGATTAAGGATGTCTATCAGCAGGCTATCGACAAGTGTAATAAATAAAAAACGAGTATATATATGAAGACTGTTTGTTTATATTTTCAGGTGCACCAGCCCTGGCGTTTGAAGACCTATCGTTTCTTCCAGATGGGCAATGACCACAACTACCTTGATGATTTCACTAACCGTGCTATCATGCAGAGGATTGCTCGTGAGTGTTACTTGCCTATGAACGCACTGTTGTTGAACCTTATCCAGGAGAATAAGGGCGCTTTCAAGGTGTCGTTCTCGATCACTGGCTCGGCTGTTGAGCAGTTCAAGGCCTATGCCCCAGAGGTGTTGGAGTCGTTCAAGAAGTTGGCTGACACAGGTTGTGTAGAGTTCCTTGGTGAGACCTACTCACACTCGCTCTCATCATTGGCTTCGGCTGAGGAGTTCAAGAATGAGGTTAAGCTCCACACTAAGATGCTTAAGGAGGAGTTTGGTGTTAAGCCCACAGCGTTCCGCAACACAGAGCTTATCTACTCTGACGACATCGCTAAGATGGTTGAGGATATGGGCTTCAAGACAATGTTGGCTGAGGGTGCTAAGCACATTCTTGGTTGGAAGTCGCCCAACTTTGTATATACCGATGCCAACGACAACAAGCTCCGTCTTTTGTTGCGTAACTATAAGCTCGCTGACGATATCGCCTTCCGCTTCTGCAATGAGGGTTGGTCGGAGTGGCCTCTCACAGCAGATAAGTTCGCTGGCTGGGTAGCTGCAGAGACTGGTGACGTAGTCAACCTCTTTATGGACTATGAGACCTTCGGTGAGCACCAGAAGGCATCTACCGGTATCTTCGACTTCGTTAAGGCGTTGCCTAAGGCGATGTTGGCTACTGGTGAGCTTGAGTTTGCTACCGTTAGTGAGGCCTCTAAGAAGTTGCAGCCCGTAGCTGTGTTGCATAGCCCTCACGCTATGTCTTGGGCAGATGAGGAGCGCGATGTTACAGCATGGCTCGGTAACGACCTCCAGAATGAGGCATTCGCAAAGTTGTACGCTTTGGCTCCCAAGGTTAAGAAGGCTAAGAATAAGGACTTTGAGTATGTATGGCACTTCATGCAGAACTCTGACCACTTCTACTACATGGCTACTAAGTGGTTCTCAGATGGTGACGTACACTCCTACTTCAACCCTTATGGCTCGGCATACGAGGCGTTCATCAACTATATGAACGTGTTGTCAGACTTCGACATTGAGCTTTCAAAGGTTGTTAAGGAGTAGACAATATAAAGTCGCAAAAATATAGGAGTTGAGCATGTGCCCAACTCCTATATTTTTTTTGACCATATTTAGGTTAATACAATGCTGGTATCATTTCCCGGAGAGTTTGAGGTCAGACATGTCGAAATCACCACTGCCGGTCTGTGAAATGTTGACGATGGCTCTTGCCGTACCTCTGATATTGACATCGCCACTTCCGGAAATATCAACGGAGATTGTGCCAGAGTCCTTGCAGCCGAGGTAGCAGTCGCCACTGCCTGTTGTTTTTACCGATATACTCTCTGCAGTTACCTCGTTAGCCTCTATGTCACCGCTACCGCTAGTCTTAAATTCGGCTGATGAAACTCTCATGCTGCCTATCTTAGCATCACCGCTTCCTGTTAGACTTACTGTAGCTGATGAGGCTGTTATATCAGCGATTTCTGCATCGCCGCTTCCGCTAACTTCGATGCTAAAGTTATCTTCGGTTGTTACAGCTTCGTCGATATAGAGGTCGCCTGAGCCACTAAGCTTTACTCCGTTAATTACTGGAGAGCAGACTGTTACGTGTGTGTCAATTTTATTATAAAAGGCGCGCTTGCAATCCACAATTAACTCCCCGTTCCTTACCTCGATTTTGTAATACTCAACGAGATTCTCATCGCACGTAAGGGTGACGCTCTGCTGATCAGGGGACTGGGTGTAGTAAACATCAACATAGCTACACACAGAAATCCTATCGAAATCTCCGACTTCAATCTCCTGATTCACAGGTACTCCGTTTCCAACTTCCCCAAAAAGACCTGTTTCGCAGGCGCAGAGTCCTGAGATCGCAACTATAGCTATCACGATTCTTGTAAATTCAGCCATTCTCATTGTATCAGTTTGAATTATGTCTTACCTAAGATGATACTTTTTTATGCAGATATGCGCTGTTTCATCAATCGGTGAAATTTACACAATATGGTGTAACATTATAGGGAGCTCATCTATATTGTGGGCACTGCTATACCTACTCGAATGTACTCTCGGTGATTGTACCCTCAAACGCTATGGATACAGAGTCGCCAGACTCCATTACCAAATCTGCCTTAATGGTGTGGTATGGGAAACCAGAGTCATGCTCAGTATCTGCAATTACCTCAATGTAGCCATCAGTGAAACGATTCAGATCACCGTCAGTGTAGAATGTAAAGTAGCACCACTCGCGGTGAGCACAGTTGTCGTAGCCATCAGACAGTAGATAATGACCAGTGGGAAGTGTGGTGTTGCTCTCAGCAGTATAGATGTCAAAGTAGATAGCATATCCAGAGTCTATCTCATAGAATGAGATGTAGTCGTTGCGATAGCCATTCTCATACTTTACCCAATCTGTAACATCAAAAGGACCATCCATGACGTATAATGTACCGGGGTTGTCGCCAGTGTTGTCGTCTGGGTTATCACCGGTATTATCGTCTGAGTCGTCGCCAGTGTTGTCGTCTGGGTTGTCGCCAGTGTTGTCGTCTGGGTTGTCGCCAGTGTTATCATCTGGGTTGTCACCAGTGTTATCATCTGGGTTGTCGCCAGTGTTGTCGTCTGAGTTGTCGCCAGTATTATCGCCAGCGTCACCAGTATTCTCTTCAGAATTGTCGCCAGTGTTGTCATCTGAGTCGTCGTCAGAGTCCTCATTGCCATTATCACCAGTGTTCTCCTCCTGATTGGGCTTATCAATATTGTTTTCAGGTGTTTCGCAACCCACAAACAATAGACCCAATAGTAGGAGTGCTGTAAGCAAGTATCTTGTTATCTTCATAGCTTACTCCTCCTTTACGTTGTTGTGTTCCTTTAGTGCCTCGCGCAACTTCGCGGGGAAGTTACTCTTAATGTCGCGCTGCATAGAGAGAATCATGCTGCAGATGGCGCGTGCCGAAGAGCTACCATGACCAATCATCACGGGCGCGTTGACACCCATAACCTGAAGACCGCCTACGCTCTCAGCGTTCATGCTATCCCAGAAGTCATACTGCCAGTAGAGCTTTGGCACGATACGACCGAGGATAGGACGAAGCCATAGTTTGAGGCGTGGCTTGCCACCACCGAGGCGGAAGTTGATGCGGTATAGTGCCTCAGCCATCT
Source organism: Alistipes sp. (assembly GCA_017646785.1). The sequence goes on along the minus strand of JAGCLX010000080.1, from coordinate 3,985 downwards.
TAAGAAGACTGTTGCCAACAAAGGCGTCTGCAACTACTACGTCGCCAATGTTGCCAGGGAAGAAGTACGAAGCCTCGACGTTACCCACAAAGTTGTAGCGTGAGTCTGCCTTCAGAAGGTCGTATGTAGCCTTGGCCTGGGCGTTACCCTTGCCCTCCTCCTCACCGATGTTGAGAAGCGCAACACGTGGATTCTCCATCTGGAGTGCTGACTTAGCATAGATAGAGCCGAGCAAGCCATACTGAGCCAATACCTCGGGCTTAGCGTCTACGTTAAGACCTACATCCATGAGCACTGCGCGCTGGATACCCTTTTCTGGCGAAATTGTGGGAATGAGCGTTGCGAGCACGGGGCGGATGACACCCTCGATGGGCTTGATAACCTGCATCGAGCCTACCATCATAGCACCTGTAGAGCCAGCACTTGCGAAGCCGTCAATCTTGCCCTCAGCGAGGTCGTTAAAACCGCGGGTGATGCTCGAATCGCGCTTAGCGATAAATGCCTTTGCGGGGTGGTCACCCATCTCAATAACCTGCGTTGTAGGTACTATATCGAAGCTATCCTCGCTTGCGCCATGCTTCTTGATGAGCTCGCGGATGCGCTGCTCGTCACCGTAAAGTACGATGCGGCTCTCTTTGTCGAGGAGGTTAAGTGACATAACAGCACCCTCGATAGCTACCTCGGGAGCGAAGTCGCCACCCATGGCGTCTATACCGATTCTAATCATAGTTGTGAAGTTGTTAGGTTAGAATAGCAAAAGGAGCAACGCCGCTATTGCGGTATTGCTCCTTTTAGTAATTGTGAAGACTACTCAGCTGCCTTCTTCTCGATAGCGAGCTTACCGCGGTAGAAGCCGCACTCGGGGCATACGCGGTGGTAGAGTACTGCTGAACCGCAGTTTGAGCAGTTTACTACAGTGGGAACTACAGCCTTGTAGTGAGTTCTTCTCTTGTCTCGACGTGTAGAAGAGACTTTGTGTTTAGGATGTGCCATGTTACAATATAATTTTTAAGTATTTATGTTTCTTTTGTTCTCGTAGTAACCCGACGGATAAGCCACCACGCGAACCCAATTTTCACTATTTATCCTCCATCTGACTCTTTAGTGCCTCGAGTACCGATTTGTTGTAGTCGTCAAGGCCTATTACATCGCTCTCCTCAGCCTTGGCCTCAAGTGCTGCAAGCTCCTCCTCCGAAATCTCGGTGAACGATGCCAACATCTCGGGGTTGCACTCGCCATCCTCATGCACACGGCTGTAGGGTAGCGAGAGTACGATGCTCTCGTAGATGTACTGCGTGAGGTCGACAACATCGTCAGCGGGTGATATCCACATCACGTCGCCATCATAGTAGTCGGTCTCGTCAGAGAACTTAACCACGAGGTCTCCCTCATAGTCGATAGCTATTGGGCAATCCTCAAGACAGCGGTCGCACTCGCAAATAACCTCACCCTCGATGGTGATGTTTAGCTCCAACATCGACTCGCTGCGCACAAGGGTTGCACGCACACTGCAATCACCGCCCTTGATCTCCTCGGCCTCAAACGCTTCGAAAAGCTTGTTATCTACCTGAAAATCAAAGGTGTGCTCACCATTCTTAAGCCCTTTAAAGGCTATTGTATACAATCCAATTTGCTCCATTTCAGCACAAATAGTCTGCAAATTTACGATAAAAAACTAAAATCTGCAAATTATTACTATTTTTGTAGCAGAAAAACATAGATTTTTTTTGTGATGCAACCGTATACTATAATTGTAAACAGTGAATTTTCGGAGCTTTGGCGCTATAATATCGTCGTTATGTGTAGCGTCTTGCGCGATGATGACGAGGTGGAGTTCCTGAAGCATAGCTCCGAGATAGCCCCAGTGGGTGCTGAGCTTAGGGAGGTGCCGCGAGGATATAACCCCAACCGTAGAATTGAACTTGTGACTAAGGAGGCTAATGCCCTTACCTTATATATATATGTAATACCGCATACGTTACCGATGACTACGGATGTGTCAGAGGCGGCGCCCTTTGAGATGAGTATAGATGTGTTGCACGGTGCCGACAACGTATGTCATAAGAGGGTGGAGGTTAATCAGTGGTCTGGCGAGAATATTGAGATTAATCTTTGAGTGCGCTCCGCAGTGTTGTCGGGTAGTGGCTTTTTCATGCTTCCCTAATAGAAAAACATAAACTTAAATAAATGAAGAAACCTCACTGTGGTGTGCTGTTATCACCGCAGCTGACAGATTGTTGTGCAATCTCTATACCATAAACGACGATGTGGGGTGCGAAGGAGGAAAAGCCTGCAAAGCAGGATTAAAACGGAAAACGGCTAATGGCTAACAAAGTCGGGTATCGAAAACGATACCCGATATTATATTGCGGTCTTTTCGGCTTGTTTGAGGATAAAAAATCCGCCCCGAAAGGCGGATTTTCAAATTATCATTCGCAACAACCTATGGAATAAGGTTGATTGTGTAGGTCTCTGTATGGCTGCCACACTTATAGGTCAGCGTTACCGCCACAAGGTCAGTAGTGTTCAGACGCTCAAGATCCCACGATTCGCCGTCTGCACTCTTTGTAACCTTAACCTTGCTTGGGTCGCTCGAAGTAAGAGTATATTCCGATGTAGGGATATAATACTCCTTGTAGTAGAGTGGCAATGCATTTTCATTTCCACTTCCACTTACATCAGAACGATAATATGCAATAAATGCCAACTTATTCGTTCCTTTGTTATCCCAATTATACTTGTAATTAAAACCTTCACTCAATGGGTATAGACCATCGTAGTTTATAGCATCTTCAGAGTATTTAAGCAACCACGCAAAAGTTTGGAAATAGACATTTGCCCTCGCATTTACCGTATTTCCATCGCCATAAAAGGCTCGAACATTAACGCCTCTGAGTTTCGATGTTTGGCTTGGCCAAGTGTAGGTCAATGTCGCCTTATCATCTGTTACATTATATTTCAAACCATCGGGGTTTGAAGAAGAAGATGGGTCAATCCACTGCCAAGTAAGTGTTTTTAACGATGCTCCATCTGGAGTAATCTCTGCTTTCAAATCAACCTCCTTACCCCACCAAGTATATATTTCTTGGTCTGTTTTGCCGTCAAAGGTGATAGATGTAGGCTCATTTGTAGGGTCGGCATCGCCTTTTACCTTTACAGTCGCTGTTCCTTCAACTCCGCCTATATCTTTTGCTTTGGCAGTAATGGTCACCTCTCCTTCTGCTATACCTGTAACCAAACCATTTGCATCAACGGTTGCAATAGAAGTGTTGCTACTACGCCACTCAACATCCTTGCAGTCGGGTTCTTTAGGCCAAAGCGTTGCAGTAAGTTGTTTGTTCTCTCCTTCCTTAATCTCGCAAGCAGCAGGAGTTATTGCGATAGATGTAACCAATACCGCAGCCTCTGCGTTTGAATCAAATGAGTCACTATATCCTCCGTCTTCGGTTGTTGCTGTAAGGGTAAACTTTCCCCACTTTTTTACCACAACATCCCAAATAACAACATTGTTTTGTGTTAATTTATATGTGATGTCGACAAAGTCTGGATCATCGCAAGCAAGCGTAATATTCGTATTTGTTGCATTTGCAGGTTCAATAATAGCCACAGCATTGTATTTAGTTCCTTGTTTTGTTGGATCAGCAAAACTTAACGTAATACCCGTAACCGCTACCTTCTCGGTAACCACCTTTACAGGAATAGTTGCGGTATGACCGCCATCAACAGTGGTTACAGTAAGGGTAGTTTCGCCTGCGGCAACACCTGTTACAACACCATCTATAACGGTAGCAATAGCGGTGTTAGCAACACTCCACTCAACATTTTTGTTGGTTGCATTTTCAGGAGCAACAGTTGCTGTAACGGTTGTGCTTTCATCAATCTCCAAAGCGACCATTGTCTTGTTCAACGACACACCTGTAACAGCGACCTCCTCGGTTACATCCACAGGAATAGTTGCAGTGTGTCCACCATCATCAGTTGTTAC
>JAGCLX010000010.1 GCA_017646785.1 Alistipes sp. | reverse complement strand
TTGTCCTGTATAGCAACTGCAAATAGCTCGCTTGCCGAGGCGCTATTCTCGTTTATGATGACGACAAGGGGGATATCGCAGAGGATGTTATCCTTACTCTTCTTTTTGATTACCTCCTCGTGGTCCCTATATTTGTTGGTTACGATTACCTCGCCCTTGCGAAGCAGTAGCGAGGCTAAGTCTACTGCGCCAGTTTCAGCGCCACCACCGTTATCCCTGAGGTCGATAACCATGGAGCTTACATCGCCGAGCTTGGTGTAGGCCTCGTAGAAATCCCTATGTGTAACTTTTGAGAATGCTGAAATGGCTATATAGCCAACATCACCCACGCGATATGATGCGCTGACGGTGCTGCTGGGGTAGTTGTTACGCTTAAGTTCTATCTTAATGATACTATCGGTATTACGGCGCTTTACCTCAAGTCTTACATTACTATTTGTTGCACCTTTGAGAATTGGAGAAATTGAGTCCGCGCTGAGGCCTATGATGCTGTGGTTGTCAACAGCGATAATGCGGTCGTTGGTGTGAATGCCGGCATGTTGTGCTGGTGAGTTGTCTATTATAGAGCTCACAACAAGTGTGTCGTTGTGAATGACGTAGCGGATGCCGATGCCCGCCTGTTCGCCACGAATATGCCCTCTGAGCCACTCCATCTCCTCTCTTGAAAGGTAGTTGGAGTGTGGGTCTAACTCCGCTATTGTTGCGCGTATAGCCTCATCGACTAATGGCTCCAAAGAGAGCTCTTTGTCGACATAGTTGTTGCGTATATAGGAGTAGACGTAGTTGAGTTTCTGTATCTGCTGCTGCTCGGTGAGCTGTGCCGATGCGTTTATGGCAAAGGATATTAGAAATGCAAGTGTGATAGACAACTTTTTCATGCGCTGATTCTTTAGTTATATATATAACGAATAGCGGAGAAAATTGTAACATAATCTCCGCTATTTAATTATAATCAAACGACTAAAGTTTAGATGCGATCTCCTCGAAACGTACCTTAGCCTGCTCGCCAGTGCGCATATCCTTGATTGTTGCGATACCCTCTGCAAGCTCCTCTGAGCCAATGATTACAACATATGGGATAGCACGACGGTTGGCATACTCCATCTGCTTCTTCATCTTTGCAGCCTCGGGGTATATCTCCGCAGCCACGCCGTTGTTGCGTAGCGCGCTCATGATGCGCATCGAAGCCTCTGCCTCTGCCTCGCCAAGGTTGATAAAGAGTACCTTTGTTGAGCATGCAAGCTCCTCGGGGAAGAGGTTGAGACCGAGCATGACATCATAGATGCGGTCTGCACCAAACGAGATACCTACGCCCGACATGCCTGGCATACCGAAGATGCCAGTGAGATCGTCATAGCGGCCACCACCAGAGATAGAACCGATGGCGAAGTCGTTTGCCTTAACCTCAAAGATAGCACCTGTGTAGTAGTTCAAACCACGAGCCAACGAGAGGTCTAATTCGGGAGTTAGGGCGATGCCCAAGCGCTCGATGTGACCAAAGATGGTGCGCATCTCTTCAATACCGAGCATACCTGTCTCCGAAGCACTAATCACCTCACTCAACTTACTAAGCTTTTCATCATTAGTGCCGCTGAGCTCAAGAATTGGTTGAAGCTTATTGATAGCCTCGTCGTCGATGCCACGCTCACGCAACTCGCTCTTTACATTGTCCAAACCAATCTTGTCGAGTTTGTCGATAGCAACGGTGATATCTATCATCTTGTCGGCATGGCCGATGCTCTCGGCGATACCGAACAAGATCTTGCGGTTGTTCATCTTTAGCGTAACAGAGATGCCGAGCTTCGCAAATACGCGAGCCACGATATCTACCAATTCAACCTCGCTTAATAGCGACTTGGAACCAATGACATCTACATCACACTGGTAGAACTCGCGGTAGCGACCCTTCTGTGGACGGTCAGCACGCCACACGGGTTGTATCTGGTAGCGCTTGAATGGAAATACGATCTCGTTCTGATGCTGTACGACATAGCGTGCAAAGGGAACGGTGAGGTCATAACGAAGACCCTTCTCCGAAATTTTTGATGCTTGACGTAGCTCATCTTCTGAGAGCTTAGCGCCGTAGTCACCCGAGTTGAGTATCTTGAAGAGGAGCTTGTCGCCCTCGTCGCCATACTTGCCGAGTAACGTCGAGAGGTTCTCCATCGAAGGTGTCTCCAGTGGTGCGTAGCCAAAGAGTCGGAATACACCGCGGATGGTGTCGAAGATATAGGTGCGACGCATCATCTCCTCGGGTGAGAAGTCGCGTGTGCCTTTCGGTATTGATGGTTTCTGTGCCATGGTGTGATGTTACTCTGCCAAAAGTTTCTTATACTTAACTCGCTTGGGTGTGGTGTCCTCGCCCTGAGCCTTCTTCCATGCCTCGTACTCTGAGTATGAACCCTCGTAGAAGACTACCTTAGAGTCGCCCTCGAATGAGAGGATGTGTGTCGCAATACGGTCCAAGAACCAGCGGTCGTGCGAGATGACTACAGCACAGCCTGCGAAGTTCTCAAGACCCTCCTCCAAGGCGCGGAGTGTGTTAACATCGATATCGTTGGTAGGCTCATCGAGGAGCAATACGTTACCCTGCTCCTTGAGTGCCAATGCCAAGTGGAGGCGGTTACGCTCACCACCCGACAACACACCGCACTTCTTCTCCTGGTCGGCACCGTTGAAGTTGAAGCGGCCAACGTATGCGCGGGCATTCACCTGGCGGTTACCCAACTGGATGAGGTCGCTGTTCTGTGAGATAACCTCATATACGGTCTTCTCGGGGTCGATAGACTTGTGCTGCTGGTCTACGTATGCGAGTTTCACTGTGGGGCCCACACGGAAGCTACCAGCTGTTGGCTCTTCCAAGCCCATAATCATGCGGAAGAGGGTAGTCTTACCAGTACCGTTAGCACCGATAACACCCACGATACCTGCGGGTGGAAGTGCGAACTCCAAGTTCTCGTATAGCACGCGGTCGCCAAAGGCCTTGGTTACGCCCTGTGCTTCGATAACGAGGTCGCCCAAGCGTGGACCATTGGGGATGTAGATCTCGAGCTTCTCCTCGCGCTCCTTGGTGTCGGCATTCATCATCTTGTCGTATGCCGAAAGACGAGCCTTAGACTTAGCGTGACGGCCAGAGGGTGACATGCGTACCCACTCCAACTCGCGCTCGAGGGTCTTGCGACGCTTGCTCTCCTGCTTCTCCTCCATAGCCATGCGCTGGGTCTTCTGCTCC
>JAGCLX010000002.1 GCA_017646785.1 Alistipes sp. | reverse complement strand
TGATGCGCTCGTCGATGACCAGTGCGTCGCTGCTGCGTGGTGCCTCCGTTTCGCGCTCCTCGCGTAGGCGTGCCTTGCGCTCCTCGACTTCGGCTGCGGCCTGGCGGCGCTCCTCGTCAGCCTCGCCCGACTGCCAGTGTACAAGAGTCTCCTTGATTGAGGCGATGTCCACCTTCTGGTCGGCGATGAGCGTGTAGAGCTCGTTGCCACGGCGCACCTTATAATATTTACATAGGTATGCCACGGCCTCATCTATAGCGACGTCGAGCTTCCAGTTCTTAAGCTTACGCTCCAGCTCCTCGCGGCCCAATCGGGCGTGCTTCTGCTGCTCCTCGCGCAGGTGTGCGCGTATGCGTGTGCGAGCCTTCTGTGTAACACATATAGATAGCCAGTCGGCCTTGGGGGTCTGGTCCTTGCGTGTTAGCACCTCGCAGATGTCGCCATTGTGTAGTTGCTCCTTGATGGGTACAACGCGGCCTCCCACCTTGCCACCAACGCATATAGCGCCAAGCGAGGTGTGTATGTCGAAGGCGAAGTCGAGTACGGTAGCCCCCTCGGGCAGCTTGCGTATATCTCCCGATGGAGTGAAGACGAATATCTCGCCCGTAGATTGCTTAGCATCGAAGCGGTGGGCGATAGACTCCGATGTGGTATCCTCAAGTAGGGTGCGCAACCTCTGCAACCACTCCTCGGCACCCATGCCGCCCTGCTTAACACCCTTATATCGCCAGTGTGCTGCGATACCGCGCTCGGCAACCTCATCCATACGCTCGGTGCGTATCTGCACCTCCACCCAGCGGCCATCCTCCGTGACAACGGTCGTGTGTAGCGACTCGTAGCCGTTAGACTTGGGGATAGATATCCAGTCGCGCATACGCTCAGGGTTGGGGGTGTAGAGGTCTGTGACGTGTGAAAAGACGGTCCAGCATAGGCGCTTCTCGCTCTCTGCGGGACAGTCTATTATTATGCGTAGGGCGAAGATGTCGAAGACACCGTCGAAGCCCACCTTCTGCTTGCGCATCTTCTGGAAGATGGAGAAGACAGACTTGGAGCGGCTCTTGATGTGATAGCTGATGCCATCGCGGTCGAGGAGTGCGCGTACGGGGGCAATGAAGCGCTCGATAAATGCCATGCGCTCCGCCTCGCTCTCCTTGAGCTCGTGAACGATGTGGTTGTATGCCTCGGGCTCGAGATACTTCAATGAGAGGTCCTCAAGTTCGCTCTTAATGCTATATAGACCAAGCTTGTGGGCTATCTGAGCATATAGGTTGAGGCTCTCCCAGCTCTTCTTGCGGCGCTTCTTCTCGGGAAAGAGGTCGAGCGAGCGCATCACCTCGAGGCGATCGGCAAGCTTAATGAGTATGACGCGGGGGTCCTCCGAGTATGACACTATCATGTCGCGGAAGTCCGAGGCCTGCTCCTTAGATGCCTTGAGCTTGATGTCAGAGATCTTGCACAGCGCTATGGCAATGCCAAGTACCTCATCGCCATAATCACGGCGTATGGTCGATGAGAGCTCCTCGAGCATGTCGGGGTGCTGCTGTGTCGCGATGCGTACAACGTCGTGCACAATGGCAGCAATCGTAGAGTTGCGGCCGAGGCCAATCTCTTCGGCTACGATGCGTGCTACGGCAACGCCATGGTCGAGCATGGGGCTGGAGTCGTAGCGCACAGCACCAAAGGCCTCAAGCTGCTCTGCAGCGAAGCAGAGGGCGCTATCAACCATTGTCGAAGAGTGCTCCGAGAAGGTTGATGCTATTACATTGCGAAACTCTGAGTATCGGTCTAATATGTGTGCACTCATATAGTTGAAGTGTGTTATTCGTTAGGCTTGTGGACTATAACCATGTCGTCGCCACCAATGGCGTAGAGGTTGTACTCCTCGGGTGTAACAAGCGACATGGAGGCGATGCGCTCTACGTTAAAGCCCGCGGCACGCAGTCTGTCGTCGTAGTCGCGACCATAGATGCGGCGGTGGTCATACTGCCCAAAGATGCGTGTGCGCTCTGCGGGGTCGGTGATGGTGTCGTCCTCGAATGTCGTGGCGCGCGACCTATCCTCCGGCACGAGCATTATACCCCAGCCGCCAGGTTTGAGGATGCGGTACAGCTCGTTGAGTGCCTGGGTGTCGCTATCTACGTGTTCCAATAGGTGGTTGCATATCACCACATCTATAGAACGGTCGGGCATGGGGATATGTTGCACGTCGAAGTGCATATCTGCAAGTGGCGACTCAAGGTCGGCGGTTATATATCTCTCTTTGTACTCCTTATAGTGGCGCTTGAAGTGGCGCATGAGTGACACCTCGGGGGCTATGTGGAGTATGTGTGGGTGGGCGCTGAAGAGGCTACTGTGGCGCTTCAACCACAGCCATATCATACGGTGGCGCTCCAGTGATAGACAGCGTGGGCACAGTGCATCCTCGCGCGTGGTGACGTAGCCATAGGGCATGAACTTACGACGTCGTGTACCGCAAATGGGGCACTCTCTGCCACGACCTACGTAGGCGAGTCCCAGGATGGGCACGCTCCACTCTGCCAGGCGTTGAAGCCAGCGGCGAGGAATGTGGTTTAAGGTCCAGTGTATAGCTCTTCGTAGCATGGGGTTAGAGGGGTGATGAGGTTATCTTCTCGAGCTCTGCGCGGGTGAGTGATAGCTGGCGACGACACTCCTCAACAAGCTCGTTAGCACGCTTAACGGTGGGAGCGAGGTCGTTGATCTCCACTTTGCCACTGCGTAGGCGCTCCAATATCTCTTCCAACTCCTTGATTGCCTCGGTGTAGGCAATCTCTATCTTTGTCGACTTCTTTGCCATGATATAGAAGTGTTAGTTTTCGTGTTTAGTTCTTCGGCGTTATGCTCTTTATCTCTGCACCAACCACGCCATCGAGGAGCTCTACGGCTATCTCCTCGCCGATGTGTGTCTGATTGATGCTCTTTAGCGCCCCTTCCTGGTTGCGTGCTACGGCAAAACCCAGGCGAAGGATGTTGTCGAGTGAGTAGCTCTTGAGCGCTCGCTCGGCTTCGCGCAGTCGCTGCTCCTCGCTGGAGAGTATCAGCTCCAGGCGGCTATGTATGGAGCTTTGTATCAGCTCTATGCGTTGTAGGCTGTCGCTCACGCGTGCTGTGGCGAGTCGCTCGATGTCGGTACCCAGCTGGTAGATGCGCATATCCTCCTGGTGGAGTCGGCTATCCACGAGCATTGATATATCCGAGGCGTAGCCGTCTACGAGAGTCATCTCTATGTCGGCCATCTCGACGAGTTTGGTGGCTACGGCAGTGGGTGTCTTGAGCGAGGTGTGGGCGACCATATCTACGACCGACACATCCTTATCGTGGCCTATACCCGTAAAGATGGGTAGGGGAAACTGTGCAACGTGCGTGGCGATAAGGTATGAGTCGAAGAGGGCGAGGTCGCTGGTTGAACCGCCACCACGAATGATGGCAACCACATCGAACTCATCCTCGCGTGCGGCGATATCACGGAGCGCGGAAACGATACTCTCCTCGGCTGCGTCGCCCTGCATAAGGCTTCCGAAAAGCATTGTCTGGAAGCGGTATGGCGTGCGGCGAAGCTCGTTCATAAAATCTTGATATCCAGCGGCTGTGCTGCTCGATATGATAGCGATGCGCAATGTGGGACGTGGTAACACCAACTCGCGGTTCATGTCCCACACGCCCTCCTGCTGTAGGCGTACTATGGTCTCGCGACGACGGCGCTCAACCTCACCAAGCGTATAGCGTGGGTCGAGGTCGATAATCTGTAGTGAGAAACCATATATCTCGTGGTAGCTGACAACGACACGCACCAATACGCGTAGTCCCGCCTGCAGTGTAGCGCCCGTGGTTGCCTCGAACATTGATGCGAGGGGTGTGTATGTTGAGCGCCAAATAACAGCCCTCGCTTCGGCGCGTGGAGCTCCATCGGAGACCCCCTTCTCTATAAGGTTGAGGTAGCAGTGGCCCGTACGGTTGAGCTTCAGCTCCGATATCTCGGCGCTAATCCATAGTGGCTCATGAAAGCGGCTCTCGAGCGTAGTGCGCACCATGCGCTGAAGGTCGAGAAGCGTGAGGCTCTGCTCAGGGGTGGTGATTAGACTCTCCATAGCATTGATCATTAGTGGATTATGACATAGTGCTCGCTCGGAAGCTCCTTGCCAACAGGTAGTTGTATGTTGACAAGGTGGAGGCTCTCTATTGCTCTGCCGTCGCGTATGGCGGGTTGCCAGCGTGGTGATGTCGCTATGGCTTTGGTGAGGCGCTTAAGAAACTGACGCGAGGTGTAGTCGAGTACCTCGGCAATTGCGACAGTGCCATCTTCGGCGATGGCGATACGCAGCGATGCACGCTCGGCGGGCATGTTGCTATCCCACTTGACACTCTTGGCGAGGTATGCCGTGTAGTTGTCTATGCCCTCGGCAGAGAATGATGCCGGGGTGTCGTAGATGAGTCGCACGGCGATAACACCCTCCGAGGCGGCAAGACCCCACCTCGAAATCGTATCCTCATCAGCAGGGAGCACCTCGATGGACTCGATGTCGCTCTGAGGGATGTGCTCGATGCCATCCACAGTCTTGCCATTAACGACATACAGCGGATGTTGTGCCATGAGTGGCGCGGCGCACAAAAGAGCGATGATGATGTGCGTTATGTGTGAGAGTGCCTTCATTATAGCCAGGTGTTAAACAAAACGACCAAGCCCCTCGGGGTTTGGTCGAGATGTGGAGCAGCGCTCCATAAGTCTATCTTAAACCTTTATCTCCCCCTATGCTCTACAACTCGCTCTCCTTCAAACGCTCCGCGTTCTCGGCTACGATAAGCTGGTCGATGACATCCTGAATGTCGCCGTCCATAAATGCTGAGAGGTTGTAGATAGTGTAGTTGATACGGTGGTCGGTGATACGACCCTGTGGGTAGTTATAGGTGCGGATCTTTGCAGAACGGTCACCTGTAGATACCATGGTCTTACGCTTCGAAGCAATCTCGTCGAGGTACTTAGAGTACTCGAGGTTGAATACTCGGGTACGCAACTCCTCGAATGCCTTGTCGAAGTTCTTGAGCTGTGACTTCTGATCCTGGCACTGCACGACGATACCTGTGGGGATGTGGGTAAGACGAATAGCCGAATATGTGGTGTTAACTGACTGACCGCCAGGACCTGATGCACAGAAGATATCCTTGCGGATGTCGTTCATAGAGATCTCGATATCGAACTCCTCAGCCTCGGGCAATACGGCTACAGAGGCTGCAGAGGTGTGTACACGGCCCTGTGTCTCGGTCTGGGGAACGCGCTGAACGCGGTGCACGCCCGACTCATACTTCAATGTGCCATATACGCTCTGGCCAGTAACCTTGAGGACAACCTCCTTGTAGCCACCTGCAGCACCATCCGATGCAGAGGTGATCTCGTAGCGCCAGCCCTTAGACTCAATGTACTTGGTGTACATGCGGAGAAGGTCACCAGCAAAGATGGCTGCCTCGTCACCGCCAGTACCGCCACGAATCTCGACAATGGCGTTCTTGTCATCCTGAGGATCCTTGGGGATGAGAAGAAGCTTAATCTCCTCCTCCATCTTCTCGATGGCGGGCTCGAGCGTAGCAATCTCCTCGCGCGCAATCTCGCGGAACTCCTCGTCCTTCTCGTTTGCAAGCACATCCTTAGCCTCTGCGAGGTTGGCGAGCGCTGTGCGGAAACGATCCGATGTCTCAACGATGGGCTCAAGCTCCTTGAACTCCTTGGTGAGCTGTACGAACTGCTTAACGTCGGCAATCACCTCGGGGTCGGTGAGCTTCTGGCCAATCTCCTCGTACTTGAGCTTCAAACCATCAAGGCGAATAAGTATTGAATTATCTGCCATATTATTCTGTTGTGTTCTGTTTGTAGAGGGTATACCTCCCTATTAATACTATTTTGTGCGCAAATATAACGAAAATTTTTTATTCAAGGTCTATTCTCCGACACTTTACTTTTGTTGAGTGATGCACTTTGTGTGTTGTAGATATTTTGTGTCGGCTGTTTTTGTAATGCGCTGTATGTTAAAATGTTTAATTTTCTTCTAAAATTTATAGTAAAAAAATTTAACCAAAACTCTTGACAACGCCTTTTTGGTGTTGTATATTTGCACCGTAAAACATGATGTAAACGGTTTGGGAAAGAGAGTTTATTATATGTGCTTAGAGTGAGTTGTGGTGAGTTATCAACATCTATAATATACTGTTATATAGTGTAGTACTATACAATATTGTCATAAATTAACATCTTGTTGACATAATTATTAACATTGGTTTGGTGTAGCTGTAGTGGTGACGCCCAGGGGAATTATACAAATTTTTATAAAATTAAATTATTTAATATGAGGTTTATATCAATACCTGCTGACGGAGCATCGTGGAGAGAGCCGTTAGTCTATCGTTTTAGCACCGAAGGGGATGTGCCTGAGGATGTGTCGGTGGACATTATTGATTCTACAAGTGGAAGCCTGTTTGGTAGCTTGATGTTGTACGGCGTGGTAAAGGGAGAGGTGGATATTGCGCCCTACATAGCTAAGAGTGTGTCATTGTCGCCCACATGGAGTACCCGCCCGTTGTCCATTATGCGCTCAACGTCGGCAAAACGTGTGACTGTGTGTATCAACGGAGTAGAGTCTGTGGAGAGGTTGTTCTTCCGCTCGCAGTTCGATACAACAAAGCCATGTGCATTGAGCACTATGGTTGACTACCAGGTTGTTGAGTATGGTGATTCGGTGCGATTGACGCTATATGGAAAGGCTCATGTTGCCGTGAAGATGCTATATGGCAGTGGCACGATGACGCAGTTGCAGTCCTCGACGCAGACGAGTGGTTATCCCACGGAGGTGATTTTCTCGACCAAGCGCATGGCGGTGGGTGATGTGGTGGAGTTGGAGGCTACGTTGGACAGTCAGGTGGTGCAGAGTTTTAGATATAGGGTTGTGGAGCGCGGGGCAGCATCGCGTGCGCTACTGTGGTACAACCACCGCGGTGGTATCGAGCGATATGCTTTCCCTCATTGCTTAAAGTTGGGCTATGGCGTTGGTGTGCAGAGCGTTGAGGGCGTGAATAGACTTAAGTTGCGAAGCGTGAATGGCTGGGTGCGTAGTCGTCTATGCTCGCGATGTGAGAGTAGTGAGGAGGTGGAGCGTATAGCGGAGGTGTTGCTCTCGCCGGTGGTCTTTGCCGACAGGGAGGATAGTGTAACTGTTGTAGAGCTGGAAAGCCGCGAGGTGGCGTTTGATGCTAAGGGGCAGCTACATACTATCTCCTTGGATATCAGCGAGGAGTGGAAAGGAGGTGCACTATGACGCTACTGCGTATTGATGGTGTGGAGTGCAAGCTGCGCAATGAGAAGGTTGAACTGCCGCGCTACAGTGCAAAGCGCTTTGAGAGTGTTCAGGCGTGGCGCGAGAACCTGCAAATGGAGGTCGAGGTGGTGGCGACGCCAGTGGTGACGGAGTTGCTGGGGTATGCCAACGATTTACATCGCGTAGAGGAGTTTAACGCCTCGCAGCATATGGGGGCGGTTGTCGTCGATGGAACGCCCATCTTCGAGGGTGAGGCCACGGTGTTGGGTGTGGAGCGAGATGGTGAGGCGGTCTACTATCGAATAGGTCTGCGAGTGCCGGGGCATGATTGGGCGCATAATGCCGCAAAAACGAGGTTGCGAGATAGCGGGGTGGAGTTGTCGATGCCCATGACTTTGCCAGCCATCGAGGATACATGGAGTGGAAGTCGCGCTGTGCGTATGCTGCCACTGCGTTATGATAGCTACCCCGAGCCTGAGGAGACGGGTCTTTATGTGGCACAGAGGGTGATGATGCCACACGACTACTACCCGTTTATATCGGTTGAGGGGTTGGTGAAGAAGATGGTGAGTGACAGCGGCTACGAGCTTAAGAGTGAGTTCTTTGACACTTCGATGATGAAACGCTTGGTTATGA
This sequence comes from Alistipes sp., assembly GCA_017646785.1. The sequence goes on along the minus strand of JAGCLX010000002.1, from coordinate 29,895 downwards.
GTGGTGCCTACAAGAGTGTTGACACGTCGCAGTTGACGTCGGCTATGGGCTTTAAGGCTATGCGTAGTAGGTCGGTGGCGGCAACGGCGGGTGAGGATGGTAGAACCTATGTCTGGGAGCCGGTGATGGCGTCGAACGTGGGTGCGATAGTCGATACCGTAGACCCCAACGTGGTGGGTGATGATGGTACTACGATGCAGGGCGCTTATGCCAATGGCGGGTGCTTTACCTTCGATGATGGTCGCCCCGTATTCAAGCCAAAGCGCGAGATAAACGTAGCGTTTGACATGCACCTGCACTACACGACGGAGTATAAAATCACCTCATCGCGCTACCTGACAGGATTTACACAACTGCATCTTGGTAATGGCTGTAATGTGGAGGTGGCGTTGCATAACCCCTTTATCGACATGCGTGATAACGTTATGGGAGGACAGCAGTATAAGCTCTATATCTTTGACTTTGACCCTAAGAGCTCGTATATGCTCAGCGGTTACAACATCATCACATCAAGGGTGACAACGGTGAGCTTCAGCAATGAGTTTAGTGGCAGTACTAAGCTCTGGGTTAGGCCTGTTGGAAGCAGTGATTTTGTAGTCTACGATGGTGACTGGGCGCTCTATGATGGATATGTGTCGGATGGTGGTAGCCGTGAAGTGGTGCTCGATGTGCGTACGCCGTTTGAGAGTCTGTCGCCCTCGAACCCTAAACTCTTCAACGACATCTTCTTTGGAGGTGCATACGAGGGGCAGCAGATGACGCTGCATGCGGGGTGTAGTGTGACGCCAGTGTTTGGTGGTACGGTGGGCTATGGCGAGTATATCACCTTCTCGGATGTGGCGAATATAGATATCTCGCAGGCTGAGCTGCTCGAAGCTATAGCTCATATGTACAACCTCCGCTTCTACAGCCATGAGCCAACAAAGAGCCTCTATGTAGAGCCGTACGACGACTTCTTTGGTGGTGAGGAGGTAGACTGGCGAGATAGGCAGGTGGGCACGCATGAGGTGGTTACGGAGCGAGCCTCGGAGAGTTATCAGCGTACTGTGCTGGGCTATCAACCTGCAGATGGAGCTGCGGCACGCTATGCCGAGGGTGAGGATGGCGACTTGGGAACTTGGGACTGTCATGTTGAGAACTATGCTGTCAAGCGTAGCACGGAGAGCCTTCTCAACCCCCTCTTTCATCCCATCGCCTCCTTCGCCGGAGCGTCGGCAACGGCACCATCGGCCATGGTGCTTACGGTGGGGGATCGCAATATCCTGGCAGAGGGTGACAACGTGGAACCTCGTGTGGCGCTCTACTATGGCATGGCCGAGCTGCCAACGGGTGAGTACTGGCTGTCGCCAAATGGTGGCGAGGGTTACCCTCTGGTTACGTTCCACTCCAAGGAGCGTGGTGCAACGCTGTGCTTCGATGATAGGGATGGCTGCAGAGGCTTGCATCGCTACTACGACACAGAGCTCAATGAGAGGGCTATGCGTCAGCGCCTGGAGTGTGATATACGACTGCAGCCTATGGAGTATGCCTCGCTCTTTATGCCAAACGAGAGTGGTGCGACGGTGCGCTCCAACTTCCGCCTTAATGCGTGTGGGCAGAACTCGCTGTTTAGGCTCGACTCAATAGAGAGCTATGACGTAGAAAGGAAGATAGCTCGATGTGTGTTCGTACGCCGACTAACGGATTAATAAAGTGTTTTATACCAAGTGATTATGAATTACGATCGTAGTGCTACCATAGCTGTACAACCTCGCGCCTTGCGTCGATATGAACGCCTCATAGGAATGCTTCTTCGTTACGATTTGCTCGATGTGTCAAGGCTCGAGAAGAGGGTTATGTATCGCCGTGTGACAGAGCAAAAGCGGCGCATGGGTGGTAAGTGTCGCGCTATGTCGCAGGTGGCAGTAGAGTTTTGCTGCTCCTATGAAAAGGTGAGAGATGCGGTCTATGTAATTGAAAAACAACAATCAAATTTTAAAACAATGGAGTCAACAATCAAAATTAAGAATGAAACCGAGGTCACGACAATCGATATCGAGGGTACGATAGGCCTCTCGGAGTCGTGGCAGTTTGATAATCCTGAGAGTAGGGTGGCTACATACGAGGAGTTTAAGGAGTGTGTGGCGCGCATTGCCGACATAAGCAACGCTCATATTCGTGTGAACATTCGCTCTACGGGTGGCGATGTGAACGATGCAATGCTCATCTACGAGGCGCTAAGAGCAACGGGTGCTCATGTGACAACGTGTTGCTATGGCTATACCGCCTCGGCGGCAACTATCGTCGCACAGGCTGCAAGTGAGGGGTGTCGCCTAATAGCCCCAACGTCGTTATACCTTGTTCACAACTCGTTGTGCTCGGTTGAGGGTAATGCCGAGGAGATACAGGCGGAGGTGGAGTTGTTGCGTCAGACAGACCTGCGCATCGCTGAGATTTATGCCCGACATTCGGGTCGTAGCGTAGAGGAGATGGCGCAGCTCATGTCGGAAAATGGAGGCAAGGGACGCTGGTTATCGCCCGCGGAGGTGGTGGCTGTGGGACTTGCAGATGCCATAGCCAACGATGGCGATGCTCAAAAGAGCGAGAAGCCAGAGTTGCCCATCAACTCTGGTGTAAGGGCGTTGCTGCGAGCGCTCGGTATTGGCAAGAAGGAGGAGGATATGCCCGATGTGTGCGACGATGTCAACTACATACCTCACGATGTAGTGGCGGCAAAGAGTGGGGCGAAGAATCCTTCGATGATTGCCTTTGGGGAGCGTCAGAGAGCTACTGAGCCAACAATAGTAAAGAGTGTGGAGGACCCCAGTGTGCGCGAGGGGGCGAACACCGACCGCAGACGAGCCTACGACAGCGATGCCAAGTCGATACGCCTAAGATAGTACGAATATACCTAAAACACCAACCTTAAACTATTAATTAATAAACACTTAAAACTTTAACACTATGGGACTTATTGAGAATCCTAAGACCTACACAGGTCGCGACCTTGAGACAATTTTCTTCCGCCCAATGTTTGCGGGTGAGAGCGCAGAGCAGCTCGGTATTCACACGCTCTACAACATGCCTGTGCCCACAACAATTCAGATGTGGAGCCCTCGTACCGACATCCTTAAGGAGTACTCAACCGGCTGGGAGGGCGGTGAGTCGGCAATCCGCCAGCAGAAGGTAATCGAGCTATTTAAGGTGAAGGCCGAGGTGGGCTTTTCGGCGTCGGATTACTTCCAGCAGGTGTATGAGCTAATCACGGGTCGTGCAGATGTAAACCTCGATGACTTGACAGGTTCGGAGCTTGAGCAGGCAGAGACAGAGATGTTCCGTCGCGCCATTGCTGAGAGCGTGCGTGTAACGATGTGGGTGGGTGATGTCAACGCACCAAACTACAACAAGTTCAACGGCTTCCTTACACTTGCAGCTAAGTATGCCAAGACAAGCAACATGCCCGTTGTGGAGTGTGGTGATGAAGCACCCTCGGCAACAAATATCGTCGATATCCTTCACCCTATGTGGGTTGCAGCACCCCCTGCGCTCAAGGCGCTCAAGGCGGAGGGCAACCTCGTCTACTTCCTCACGGCAGACCTCTATGATGCCTATGAGCAGTATCTCGATCAGTTTGGCGCCGATGGCACATACATCGATGTCGTTTCGGGTCGCCGAGAGCTTCTGTATCACGGTATTAAGCTCGTAGATATGGGAGTGTCGCAGTATATGCCACATAACGCAACGCAGGCAAGTTCGTTCTGTATCCTTACCGATAAGCGTAACTTGGTGCTTGCGGTCAACACCGCCGACTATCCTGGCTCGGAGGTGCGCATGTGGTACAACCCCGACGAGATGGAGAATCGCCAGCGTGCCATCTTCATGGTGGGCTGCGAGATCCTCGATGAGGAGCTCCTTGTATATGCCGATTTCGCTAATGCTTAAACGTGTTGACCTATGGCTGATAAGGTAAATATATGGCATGTCGCCTCAACACGCAACCGTGCCGAGCCCCTCTTGGGCTCGGGCATGGCGGCGAATATGACGACCGACAAGGTGTGGTATTGGGGCGATAACAACATGCTCCCACAGGCACTTTCGCAGATAGCTCGTAACTCGGTTGCTCACCGCCGCATAATCAATGACAAGGCGGATTACATTGCAGGTAAGGGCGTTACGTGTGATAGCGACAACGTGGTAATTAAAAAGCTGGCATCGTCGGCAAATGGCTCGGGCGAGTCGTTGCGTAGTGTTATAGCGCGCTTGGCGCTCGATGAGGCGATGTTTGGAAACGCCTTTATGGAGGTGGTGACAGATGCCGAGGGCTCGTTCCTCTCGTTCTACCATGTCGACGCCTCGAAGTGTCGCTTGGCGCGTGATAACGAGCGTGTGGTGATGCACCACGATTGGTCTGCATTCCGCATCTCCGAGGCGGTGTCGTTGCCCCTATATCCCAATTTCGAGGAGCAGGAGGATGGCACACTGCGAGCCGTGGTGCACTATAAGGACTACGAGCCCATGTTCTCGCACTATGGTGTTGCTCCCTACATCGCGGGGTTGGATGCCGCGGCAATACTCTACAAAACAGACCGTTGGAATGTCGCACGCATAGACAACTCGTTTCAGCTGTCGGGCGTTATGATGCTCGATGGTGCTGTGGGTAGCGAGCAGGAGGCCGATCGCATGGTGCGCATGGCAGAGGAGAAGTTCGCGGGTAACCCTGGTCAGGTACTCTTTGTGCTCCGTGAGTCGGGTGATGGTGATAGCTCGCGCTTCATTCCCATAGATGCGAGCGCCGATGGCGATTGGGCAAAACTGCATGAGCAGGCTGAAAGTGACCTTGTTGTTGCACACTCGTGGTTCCGCTCGCTCAGTGGTCTTGACTACGCGTCGGGCTTCTCAACCGAGCGCATACTTCACGAGTATGAGGTGGCGCTAAATACGGTCATCCTATCGGAGCAGGAGCAGTTGCTTGAGCCTATGCGTCAGATTATTGAGAGGGTGTGTGGTGTGGATGCCTCGTCGCTGGCCATTGTCAACACCCCACCGACATCCGCTAAGCCCTCCTATATGAAGGTGTGGGAGGCGCGCAAGGCTGATGGCTTGGAGTATGATGAGGGTGACCCCGCGCAGCAGCGTTTTCTGGCTGAAATAACTGGTGGTAAGCAAAATGTAAATTGATGATTATGACTACACTTATGACTGCTGATCGACTCTTCTCGTTTGCATTTGCGCGAGATGAGTCATATAATGCCACGGTGATAATGCCTGTGGATATTGCCGAGGTGGAGAGTCGCTACTTGGTGCCAGTGGTGGGTAGTGCGCTGTATGAGGCTATGCAGGGCGGTAGCTATGCGGAGTTGGTGGATGAGTATGTTGCTCCTATGGTTGCTGCGTGGGTGCGCTATGTCGTTGAGCCACACCTTGCCTCGCGTTGTTGCCTCTGTAGCTCGGAGCGCAATGTCACCGAGGCGGTGAATGAGAATGCGGAGCGTGTGATGCGTGCGCTTAGGGCAAAGGCCGTGGCACTCACCCGTAGGCTTTCGGACCATCTAAATGCCCATAGCTCCGACTATGAGGAGTACGGCCCCAATGTAAATCCCTTAAATCGTTGTTTCATCTATGGAGATATTGTTCAAGTATATTAGTGGCGCTATTGTGGCTCTTGTGGGCATGCTCTGCCCGATTGCGCCGCTCATCGCCTCGGCCATGGCGTTTATATCTATCGACTTCGTAACGGGCATCCTCGCCTCGCGTGCCGAGGCTAAGCGCGAGCATGGTGTGTGGCATCTTGAGAGTCGAAAGGCGTGGCGCACGGTGGCAAAGGCTGGATTTGTGGCGTTGGCCATTGTGATGATGTGGGTAATCGACTATGCCATCCTCGGGTTTATGCACCTTAACCTCGCTAATATCTTCACGGGCTTTGTCTGTGGAGTGGAGCTGTGGTCGTTTATCGAGAATGCAGCACGCATAAGCGGTGCTCCGCTCTTTGAGTGGCTGGCGCGCTGGGTTAAGCACCGCATAAGAAAGGAGGTGGGTGGTGAGTAGAGGCCTTCGCAACAACAACCCTGGCAACATCCGCAAGTCGAGGGTGCGCTACAAGGGGGAGGTGACACCAAGTCGCGACCCCGAGTTCAAGGAGTTTGAGACTATGGCATATGGATATCGCGCTATGTTCGTGTTGCTTGACACCTATCGCAGTCGTTACGGGCTGACAACCATTCGCCAAATGCTCAATCGCTATGCTCCGCCTGAGGAGAATTTTACCGAGGGGTATATTCGCTATGTGGCTGACTACTCAGGTGTTATGCCCGACGAGGCTGTGGATACGCGCTCGGAGAACGATATGATACCCATCGTCGCAGCGATGTCGAAGATTGAGAATGGTGTGGCTGCTAATCGCAAGGATGTGGAGCGCGGCTGGGCACTCTTCATTGGTGGAAATTAACTCTGTTTTGGGGCTGCGTAGGGTAAGGTTGCGCAGCCCCTTTTTCATATCCAAAATTTTTGCTATCTTTGCCCGTAGTAATAATTATGAGTATGAGAATTCTTGCAACCCTTTTAGCTGTTATGATTGGCTGTGCAACGCTATCGGCACAGAGTAACAATATCACACCCGCTCCTGTGCGTGTTCATGGAGGTGTGTGCAACGATGGCGTGTGCAGCGTGGCCGAGCCATTCTATACGGCGCGAACATTTAATCTCTACATCCAGGGTGTGGATAAGGCAGATGCTGCGCGCTTGGAGGCGGCGGTAGGCGCTGCGGGACTAAGCTACAAGCGTGTTAAGCGCCTTGTAAAGAGTGATTTCATATTTATAAATATCTTCCCCGAGAGTATGGAGTTTGATGAGGGTTATGCAATATGGACAGACCCCAATGGTGTGTGTATTACCGCCAAGACTCCTGCGGGTGCGTACTACGCTTTGCAGTCTATACGCCAGATGGTTGAGGCGGGTGACTGGAAGACGGGATATGTTGTCGACTACCCACGCTTCGAGTACCGCGGTGCGCTCATAGATATTTCGCGTCACTTCCGCACGGTGGACTTCCTTAAGCGTCAGATAGATATGATGGCGCGTTTGAAGATGAACCGCTTGCACCTGCACCTTACGGATGCTGCGGGCTGGCGACTCGAGATAGAGAGCTACCCACGCCTTACAAGCTATGCTGCATGGCGCACACCCCACGACTGGAAGGGTTGGTGGTATGGCGATAGGAAGTTTGTTGATGAGGGCACAGAGGGTGCTTCGGGAGGCTACCTCACAAAAGAGGAGGCACGCGAGTTGGTTGCCTACGCTGCTGACCGCTATATAACCATTATCCCCGAGATTGAGATGCCTGGCCACTCCGACGAGGTCTTGGCTGCATATCCCGAGTTGAAGTGCACCCACAACCCCGAGCGTCAGGGTGACCTCTGCATCGGCAAGGAGGCTACGTTTGAGATGATGCAGACGATACTCGACGAGGTTATCGAGATATTCCCCTCGGAGTATATCCACATAGGTGGTGACGAGGCTGGCAAGGATAACTGGGTGCAGTGCGAGGATTGCCAACGTCGCATGCGCGAGGAGGGACTGAAGAGTGTCGATGAACTACAAAGCTACATGATACACCGCATTGAGGAGTATCTCAATGCCCGTGGTCGCCAGATCATCGGTTGGGATGAGATTTTGGAGGGTGGCCTTGCCCCTAATGCTACGGTTATGTCGTGGCGCGGCGAGGAGGGCGGCTTGATGGCTGCCGAGGCGGGACATAAGGTCGTTATGTCGCCACACGGCTACTGCTACATCGATGCGCCACAGGATGCTCCATACTCGCAGCCCGAGAGCATAGGTGGTTATCTGCCCTTGGATAAGGTCTACTCATACGACCCTGCACCAGCGACTATGTCGGAGGAGGTGAGTAAGTATATCCTTGGTGTTCAGGCAAATCTGTGGGCAGAATTTATTGTGGAGGATTGGCACTATGAGCATATGTTGTGGCCTCGTGCTATCGCTGTTGCAGAGATTGGCTGGTCGCAGCCTGAGAATAGGGAGTTTGCGGACTTCCGTCGTCGTGCGGTGGGTATCGTAGACCGCATGATAGAGGAGGGCTACACGCCATTTGACCTTAAGAATGAGATTGGAAACCGCCCCGAGTCACTGGAGGATGTCGAGCACTTGGCATTAGGCAAGAGTGTGACATACTTATCACCCTCGCGCTACTATGCACCGAAGTATGCAGCGGCGTGGGATGCAACGCTTACGGATGGTAAGCGTGGTACGTGGACATACGCTGATGAGCGCTGGCAGGGCTTCTTGGGTCGTGGTGGCGTGGATGTCATCATCGACATGGGTGAGGTTACGGATATCAAGAGCATCAGTGCGGACTTCATGCAGATATGCGGCCCAGGCGTCTTTATGCCCTGCTTGGTGGAGATTGCTGTGTCGGAAGATGGCGAGAGCTACACTAAAATCGCAGACATAGAGCATGAGGTGGTGGTGGATGAGTTGCCATCGTTCAAGGCCTTCGGCTGGGAGGGTAGCACGAGGGCGCGTTATATTCGATATAAGGCACATCGAAGCCACTACTCGGGCTTCTTGTTTGTGGATGAGATAGTTGTGCGATAGTAGATGGCTGATAGCAAGGAGCATATCAAGGACGCGACCCCTGAAGATGTCCTCAAGCAGTGGTGGGGGTATGAGTCCTTCAGACCCAAGCAGCGCGAGATAATAGATGCGGTGCTTGCAGGTCGTGATACCCTTGCGCTTATGCCCACGGGAGGTGGTAAGTCGCTGACCTATCAGGTGCCGGCACTTATGAGCGAGGGACTCATCATCGTTGTTACGCCACTCATAGCCCTGATGAAGGACCAGGTGGATAGGCTGCGCAAGCTGGGTATTCCTGCCGTGGCTGTGCACTCGGGTATGGACTCCCGTAAAATAGAGATTGCGCTCGACAACTGCACCTATGGCGATGTGAAACTGCTATACATAGCGCCTGAACGTCTTGCAACTGAGGCTTTTCGTGTGAGGTTGCGTAATATGAATGTCGCCATCATAGCTGTGGATGAGGCTCACTGTATCTCGCAGTGGGGCTACGACTTCCGTCCATCGTATTTGCGTATCGCCGAGCTGAGGACCTTTCAGCCTAATGCCACCATTCTGGCGCTTACGGCATCGGCAACCGATATCGTGGCACGCGATATTATGCATCACCTGGGCTTTGCTCAATCTAATATCATACGCACCAGTTTTGCGCGCCCCAACATCTCATACGTGGTTCGACATGTGGAGAATAAGCTGGAGCATGTGCAGCGTGTGCTTAGTAGCGTCGAGGGCTCGGGTATCATCTATGTGCGCACTCGAGAGGGGTGCGAACAGCTGTGTGAACAGCTACGTGCCGAGGGTGAGAGTGTCAACTTCTACCATGCGGGCCTGCCCTCTATGGAGCGAGCATTGCGCCAGGATGAGTGGGTCGACGGCAAGGTGCGTATAATCGTGGCAACCAACGCCTTTGGTATGGGTATCGACAAGGCCGATGTACGCTTTGTTATCCACTACTCCATGTGCGATTCGCTTGAGGCATACTACCAAGAGGCGGGTCGTGCAGGTCGTGATGGTAAGCGTAGCTATGCGCTGCTTCTCGCCTCGCAGGATGACTCCGATAGAATTGTGCGCCTCTTCAAAGCGGAGTTCCCACCATTGGTGGACATAAAGCGCGTCTATGAGCTTGTGATGAACTATCTGCAGGTGGCGATAGGCGATGGCGAAGGGGGCTCATTCCCATTTAATATATACGAATTCTGCCACAATGCCCACCTCTCGATAAATAACGTTGTGGGGGCTCTTAAGATATTGGAGCAGAATGGGTTGCTGACGCTTGTTGACGAGCAGGATAATCCCGCGAAGTTGATGTTTACCTGTAGCCGCGACTCTCTGTATAAGCTCAATGCTGGTGGCAACGATATGGACCTCCTGCTACGCTCGATACTACGCCTTTACAACGGGGTCTTTACCCACTTCCGCTCTATAGATGAGCTGCAGATTGCGGCATTCTCGGGACTAAGTAGCGAGCGAGTTCATGAGCTGCTTCGCATGCTGTGGAGGATGCGCATCATACGCTACATACCCGCCTCTCGTACGCCGATGATATATCTCGACTCGGAACGTCTGCCCATTGCGGACGTATTCATTGCGCCCGAGACTTACCGCCACCGATATGACATGACACTGGCGCGCTTCGATGGCATGCTTGAGTATGTGACGGGCGATGACGAGTGTCGCAGCGTTGTCATCCAGCGATACTTTGGTGATGCGAGTGCTGAGCCATGTGGTGTGTGTGATGTCTGCTTGCGTGCTAAGCGCATTGGCAAGGGGGCTGATGAACACACGGTTCGCATTGAGGAGATGTTGCGCAGCAGGGAGCTGGACATAAAGGAGTTGGTTACGGCTCTCGGCATAGATGGCGAGATAGTGGTGCAAATAGTGGGTAAAATGGTGCGTCAGGGTAAAATTTTACTCTCGGAGAGGGGTAAACTAAAAATTATTAAGTAACTTTGCGCTTTAACAAGTGATAACCCAAAAGCTAAGATGGCGTTTGCAGCAACCATAGATAACGATACCGTGGCGGCACTCCCTGCAGCCCGCTTCCCTGGTCGTATTGTCGTTGTAGACAAGGATGATAAGGTGGGTGAGGCGTGTGGCGATTTGCGCCGCTATAAGGTTATTGGCTTCGACACCGAGACGCGCCCCTCGTTCCGTGCAGGTGTGTCGTACAAGGTGTCGCTGCTGCAGCTCTCCACCCCAGATACTTGCTACCTATTTCGCTTGTCGCATATACGTCTTGATAACCGCATCCTAAAGATCTTGGGCTCGCGAGAGATTATCAAGGTGGGTGCAGATATAATGGGCGATATACGCTCGCTGCATGCCCTGCGCGACTTCAAGGCCGATGGCTTTGTCGACCTGCAGCACGAAGCGATACGCTGGGGTATTGAGGAGAAAAGTCTGCGTAAACTCTCGGCTATAGTGTTGGGTGAACGTGTGTCCAAGGCGCAGCGCCTGAGCAATTGGGAGGCTGAACAGCTCACACCACAGCAGCAGGAGTATGCCGCAACAGATGCGTGGATATGTCCCCGCATATTGGAGTACCTCGAGGTGTCGGAACCCAAGGTGGAGCCATCGACAATTATCGCTTGTCGTGGCGTGCAGGAGATGCAGAAGAGAGCGTCAAAGCGTCATCATAGGAGCAAGCGAACACAAAATAAAGCAAACGAATAACTATCAATATATGAGCAACAAACAACTACTAAGCACGATACATCTGCGACGTGGCAAGGAGGAGTCGTTGGAGCGTCGACACCCATGGATCTTCTCTGGAGCTATCGAGAAAATTAGCGAGGGCATTGCCCCACTCAAGGAGGGCGATGTGGTAGATGTGGTAACCAAGGCGGGTGACTTCATCGCTCGCGGTCACTACCAGATAGGCTCTATCGCTGTGCGTGTGCTTACGTTTGAGCGCGAGGAGATTGATGCGGCGTGGTGGCATAAGCGCATAGCGTCAGCAAAGAGCTTGCGTGAGGCGTTGGGCATTGCACACAATAGCGAAACGACTTGCTACCGCCTTGTGCATGGCGAGGGTGACTTGTTGCCCGGTCTTGTTGTTGATGTGTATGAGCGTACCGCAGTTGTGCAGTGCCACTCGGTGGGTATGTATCTCTCTCGCATGGAGATTGCCGAGGCTATACGCAAGGTGTATGGCGACGATATCGAGGCTATCTACGACAAGAGCTCGCAGACACTTCCATATAAGGCTGACCTCGGAGCTATCGACGGTTACTTGTGGGGTCGTGCCAAGGAGAGTGATAACGTAGTTTTGGAGAATGGCTTGAAGTTTAAGGTCAACTGGGAGGAGGGTCAGAAGACTGGCTTCTTCATCGACCAGCGCGAGAACCGCGACCTTGTGCGCCAGTACTCACGTGGCCGTAAGGTGCTCAACACCTTCTGCTATACGGGTGGTTTCTCAGTTGCAGCCCTTGCTGGCGGAGCGCGCGAGGTGGTTAGCATCGACCTCTCGGAGCGTGCTGTTAAGTTGGCCGACGAGAATGTGCGCCTGAACTTTGGTGACGACGCACCCCACGAGGCTATTGCTTGCAACGCCGTGGAGTACCTCAAGGATATAGATGATAGTTACGACCTTATCATCCTCGACCCACCTGCATTTGCTAAGCACCATAAGGTGTTGGGTAATGCTCTTCAGGGCTATAAGAAGATTAATGCCCGCGCCATGGAGAAGATACGCCCAGGTGGTATACTGTTCACCTTCTCGTGCTCACAGGCCGTTAGCCGAGATCTTTTCCGCACCACCATCTTCACCTCGGCAGCCATTGCCAAGCGTAAGGTGCGCATCATCGGCCAACTCACACAGCCTGCCGACCACCCCATCAACATCTATCACCCCGAGGGTGAGTATCTCAAGGGCTTGGTAGTCTACGTAGAGTAGGAGTTATAATAAGCTGAAACATAAGAAAATAGTAGATATGAAGCGAATGTTTGTTGTGCTGCTTGCAGCTGTTGCTCTTGTTGGCTGTGCTGATAAGGGCTCGGAGATTAAAATTAGCGATCAGAACCCTGTAAATGAGGCGTATAACCTTAGTGGAGAGTTGGCTTATAAGGTTGTCGATGCTCAGAATTATGAGGAGTTCACCAAGGCGCGCGCCGAGATCGAGAGATATGAGGAGGCTTTTAGTACACAGGTTGGTGGTGAGGCCTATCTCATTTTCCTTGAGGAGTGTAACTATATTATGGAGGAGTTGTAAAAAAAGAGGAGGAACAGCTATGAATAGAGAGAAACGAAGCAGAATGGTTGTTGTAGCCGTAGGTGCCGCATTTGTTATTGGTATCTTGACATTGGCACACATTCACACCCCATCACCCAAGATTACTACACCCGAGCAGGATGCCCTTATGTTGTCGCTCAAGGCTGAGACCATCCGCACGGAGAATGATTTGCGTAACCTCGAGAAGCTCGCCTATGAGTATGAGATAGCATATAAGCATAGCTATAATGGAGCTAAGGCGCTCTATTTCAAGAGTCTTGTAGAGCCTGTCATCATCGCTGCGGGTGACCGCCGTGATGCCATTCGTGCAGAGGAGGATATCCTTCGTAATGCGCAGTATCAGTTCAAGTCTAAGCTTGCAGATATCGATGCTGCATGGTGCATGACTCTCGGTACTACCGAGGAGGGTGTGGCTCTTGTGTTGGCTAACGAGGAGCGTATTGCTGAGTTGCAAGCCGAGATCGTAGCTTTGGAGTTGAGAAAGCAGGAGCTTGGTGCTCAGGCGTGGAGTGGCGCTGGTGGTAAGCTCGACGAGAAGTGTCTTGAGGAGATTGGTCGTGTCGAGAAGGCTATTGTTGAGTGTAATAACAGCATAGCTGAGTATGAGCACAGCAGTAGTATCATTATGTTGGCTTACCGCTTGCAGCGTGGTGAGGAGTTGGTGCTCGAAGTGCCCGAGGTGCCCGCTGAAGAGTGTGTTGTAGCGGAGTAATAGGCATGATGCGCATGCACTATCTTGTCGCCTTGATGGCTCTTGGTCTGGTGTCGTGTGGCGGCAATGCCACGCAACATGAAGCTGAGTGTGAAACTGCTTTAGTGGAGTCCGAGAGTGTGAACTACGACTCGCTGTATAGGGCTATGGATGTGCGCTACAACCAGTTGTGCGTAGAGCGTGTCGAGGCCTTGGCGGAGCGAGATAGTGCTCGTCGAGCAAGGCTGCTGGAGGCTAACGATATGGCATGTAAGTCATTTAGTGATTCGCTACAGCGCATAATGGCGATGCAGGGGCGGTTATAACCCTAATATACAACAAAAGTAAATGGATGTCCTTCATTGTGAGAGACATCCATTTAATGTTTGTGTTGGTGTGCTGTGTTCGCTATCGGTTAAATAGCGCCTCTTCGTCGCGGTAGTTGTATAGCTGGTCGCGCAGCTGAGGGGTAAATCCCGCATGGCGTATCGTCGCTTTCATTGCTTCGTGGTCGAAGCGTGTTGTTGCACCCGCTGACGATACAACGTTCTCCTCGATCATTATCGAGCCCATGTCGTTAGCACCGCTCTTTAGGGCTATCTCTGCAACCTCCTTGCCTACGGTGAGCCATGATGCCTGAATGTTGGTGATGTTGTGGAGTATGATGCGGCTCATTGCTATTATGCGTAGGTACTCCGTAGCCGAGAACTGTGGCGATATGCCTTCGCGTTCCAACTGTGTGCCCTTAGGACAGAACACCCATGGTATAAATGCTGTGAAGCCACGCGAATCCTTAGGCTTGGCAGCCTGCAACTCTCGAATGGTGATGAGGTGGTCTACTCTCTGGTGGGGAGTCTCCACATGTCCATACATCATTGTTGCAGTAGATGGAATACCCATTTTATGTGCCTCGTGCATCACACGCACCCACTCAGCTGCCGATGGCTTGGCGGGCGAAATACGCTTGCGTACCTCGTCAGATAGTATCTCGGCACCTGCACCAGGGAGAGTGTCAAGGCCTGCACGACGTAGGCGCTCGAGTGCCTCCCATGTTGTTATGTTGCTTATCTGTGCTATGTGTGCCACCTCGGGGGCTCCGAGGGCATTGAGCTTGAGCGAGGGATACTCCTTTTTAAGCTGACTAAATAGCGTCTCGTAGAACTCTATGCCGAGCTTGGGGTGCATGCCTCCCTGCAGGAGTAGCTGATCTGCACCCATGGCGAGTGCCTCATCAATTTTCTGGCGATATTCCGCCATCGTGGTTATGTATGCCTTCTCGCTCTCGTGTGGCTTGCAGTGAAAGTTACAGAAGCGACAGCCCGACTTACACACATTAGTGATGTTAACGTTGCGGTCAATCTGCCATGTAACTACAGAGGGGTCTTTCACTGCGCTTCGGCGTAGCGTGTCTGCCACATCGCAGAGTATCTGCAGTGGAGCCTCGTCGTAGAGCGTGTATGCCTCGCTGCGAGTGAGAGATTCGCGCATCAGTGCGCGCTCTATAATGGTGTCTAACGTGGCCATAATCTGCTATTTATAGTTTAGAAGTAACTTGAAGTCGAGTGTTCGGCGGTTGAGGTCAACGCTTTTGACACGAACACGTACTGGCGATCCGAGTGTTAGGCGTATGCCAGACGATCGGCCTACAATCTCGTATCGCGCCTCATCGAAGCGGTAGTAGTCATCGTCGTCAATATCGCGTAGGAAGGCCATGCCCTCGACGTGTGTGTCGTTAAGCTCGACGTAGACACCCCACTCGGTCATGCCCGATACAACACCCTCGAACTCCTCGCCTATACGGTCGCGCATAAACTCCGCCATCTTATACTTTATGCTTGCGCGCTCTGCCTCCGAGGCAACAATTTCGCGCTCGGTAGAGTGCACACATAGCTCCTCAAGCTGCTTCTTATCTGCGCGCTTGTCGCCATCCAAGTATGCTGCAAGCAGACGGTGTACCATCATGTCGGGGTAGCGACGGATGGGTGAGGTGAAGTGCGTATAGAAGGGGAAGGCAAGACCATAGTGGCCGATGTTGTCGGTGGTATACACAGCCTTAGCCATGCTGCGTACAGCGAGCGTGGTGATGGCATTAGCCTCTGCGCTACCGGCTATGGTGTTGAGCAACTTGTTCATCTCCTTGGCTACGGCACGGCCCTTTTGCGCCTTGAAGTAGTGGCCAAAGCGCAGTGCGAAGTCGCGGAAGCGGTTTAGCTTATCCTCCGAGGGCTCATCGTGCACGCGGAAGACCATGGGTCGAGCTACGCGGCGGCCATTCGACAGGCGATATGCGCAGTACTCCGCCACGCGGCGATTGGCAAGGAGCATGAACTCCTCAATAAGCTGGTTTGCCTCCTTCTGCACCTTGGTGTATACACCCGTTGGGCGACCCTTGTCGTCAAGCATGAAGCGCACCTCATCGCGCGCGAAGGCTATGGCGCCATGCTTAAATCTGTCGCTACGTAGCTTTTGAGCAAGGCGGTTGAGTGTAAGTATCTCCTCGGCGTAGTCGCCCACGCCCGATTCAATCACCTGCTGAGCCTCCTCGTATGCAAAGCGGCGGTTGGAGTGTATGATGGTGCGACCCAGCCACTCGTCTACAATCTCAGCGTTGTCGTTAAGCGTGAACACGGCAGAGAAACTGAGCTTATCCTCGTGTGGGCGTAGCGAGCATAGGTCGTTGCATAGGCGCTCAGGGAGCATGGGTACAGTGCGGTCAACCAGGTATACCGATGTGGCGCGCTCTATTGCCTCGTTATCTACTACCGAACCAGGTGTTACATAGTGAGTTACGTCAGCAATATGTACACCCACCTCCCAAAGCCCATCACTGATGCGTACAATAGATAGTGCATCGTCGAAGTCCTTGGCATCGGCAGGGTCTATGGTGAATGTCGTGCGGTCGCGCATATCGCGGCGGCGGGCAATCTCCTCCTTGGTGATGGTGCCGTCTATGCTGTTTGCTGCGGCGATGACCTCCTTTTCGAAGTGGTATGGTAGGTCGAACTCTGCAAGGATGGCGTGCATCTCGGTGTCGTTATCTCCCGCCTTGCCGAGGCGCTCCACGAGCTCGCCCTCGGGGAGTCGCTCACCCTCTGCCCAGTCGATGATGCGCACAGCCACCTTGTCGCCACTCTCCACCTCGGGATGGCGTTTGCGTGGTATGCGTATGTCCACGCCCAGGCGGCGTGCATCTGTCGACACGAAGATGTTGTTCGTCGTAACCTCTGCTGTACCAATATATGGTCTGCGGCTGCGCTCTATGACCTCAGTGATTGTACCCTCAAGTTCACCATCGCGTGAGCGGCGTGCCACGGCAATCATCACGCGGTCACCTGTGAGTGCACCTGCGCCATTGCGGCGTGATACAAACACATCGCTCTCAAGAGCCTCCACCTCCACATATAGCGAGTTGGGTGTCATCGAGGCCACCACACCCTCATAGCGTGGCATGGCAGCACGTGCAAGGCGATACTTACTACGTGACACCTCCTCCACAAAGCCATCCTCCATAAGTTGGCGAACTATGGCGAAGGTCATGGTGCGACCGTCACGATCGGCGCCACCTGATGCTGCGGCGAGGTGTTTGAGTGAAAACTTCGTATCGGGGAACTCGCGGAACATGCCCACGATGAATGAGGCGCGCTCGTCGCGATTGTTTCCACGTCTATTCTTATTCTTCTTTCCCATCTATTACTATTGAGTTACTTGTTAAGGATGTGAAGTGCCATGCGTCGCATCATGCGCTCTCCCACCTCGAGTGCTGCCTCGTCAGGGCAGAATGTAGCTGTGTGCGAGCCACCTGCATTGCGACCGACACCCAAGCGGTAGAATAGCGAGGGATAACATTCGGTGTAGTAGCCGAAGTCCTCAGCTGTGGTCAGTGGCTGTAGCTCCCTCACTGTTATACCCTCGTCTGAAGCTATGATCATCGCCTCGTAAGACAGCATAACATCGTTTACCACACACGGATAGCCGCGGTTGATGTCCACATCCACCTCCACGCCATACTTCTCTGCTACGATGTGGGCATTGCCATGTATGTGGGTATATATGCGCTCACGCTCCTCTTTGTCGAAGGTGCGCATTGTTCCCTCTGCTGTTACGATGCTTGGGATTACATTTGTGGCACCCTCGGCAATTACACGACCCACCGACACCACGCCATCTGGTGAGTTGAGTGCTGTGGTGCGCACAACCATGTCGGCCATGGCTGTTACGGTGTCGTCTATCTCCTTGCGGCGTGCGGCGTGTCCACCACGACCAGATACCTTGAAGCGTAGCTCGTCATTTGATGCCATGAAGCGACCAGGGCAGATGCCTATCTCCCCAACCTCCAAGCGCGCATCTACGTGCTCGCCAATGACAGCAGCCACGTTGTAGCCCTTGAATGGCTCCTCCTTGAGTACGAGGGATGCGCCTCCAGGGTTAAGCTCTTCGCCCGGCTGAAAGATGCCAAACAGCGTACCCTCGAAGTCGCGCTCGCGGTTGAGGTTCTGCAGTACGCCAAAGAGAATGGCTGCGTGCATGTCGTGGCCACAGGCGTGCATAACGCCCGCATTTACAGAGTGATACTCCACGCTGTTTAACTCCTCGATGGGTAGTGCATCAATATCGGCACGCAACACCACGGCGCGCTCGTGGTTACCGCGCTTGCCCTCTATTATTGCCATTACGCCAGTGCCTGCAATGGCGCGATAGGGTATGCCCTCGCTCTGTAGTGCCTCTATAATGAACTGCTGGGTGTTGTGCTCCTTGAACGACAGCTCAGGGTACTTATGTAGTCTTCTGCGAAAATCTAACATTTTCATAATGAGCTACTATGCTTTATATGGTTTGTAGTGACGTGCCATCTGTGCTATGCTGCGTGTATACTCTGCTGTTGTTCCGCAGCAGCCACCCACTATGCTTAATATGCTGCGCTCGGCTGCTGTGCGCAGTGTTTCGGTGTGCTTCTTTGCGGTTTCGGGATGGCGACCCTTGGCGTCAGGAATGCCTGCTGATGGCGCAGCGTATGTGGGTATAGTGGTGAAGCGTGTAAGTAGCTCTATGTTGTCTACAACGTTCTTCACACCATACGAGCAGTTGAAGCCTATTGCCAGGGGCTCGAACTTCGTTACATCCTCAACAAACTTCTCTATTGGGCGACCCGATACAAGCAGACCTCCAATTTTTGAGAGTGTCGCCGAGATTATTATGGGTAACTCTGGGGCTATCTCACGGCATAGCTCCGCTGCAATTTCGGCATTGCGCACGTCGGTTACGCTCTCTATAAGGAGTATATCGGCACCCTCGCGCTTGAGTGCTACGATAAGTGTGCGGTATGACTCGCGCAGCTGCTCCTCTGTGAGGTCTATGGCGAGAGTTATGTTGCGCGTAGATGGGCCTATCGATCCAGCAATGAAGACCTCTTTGCCGCTCTTCTCGCGTGCCTCGCGTGCTGCACGCAATGACGCTGCGACCACCTCGTCTGTTGAAAAGGATACGCCACATGATGCGAGCATCAGGGGGTCAGACATAAAGGTGTTTGTGGTTATTATGGTTGCTCCAGCCTTGATGGATGCCTCGTACATCGCCACCACACGGTCGTAGTCGCTAATGGATAGTGTGTCGGGCACGATGTCGCGGCGTGTGCCTGTGAGTGTTGTGCCTATTGCTGCATCCTTGACGAGTATGTGTCGTTGCATCAGCTCCTTGATGCGGTTGTGTATATTGCTCATATTCAATCTGCTATTTGTAAATCTCTATCTCGAAGAGAGTGTTCCAGTCCTTTCCTGTGACGTATAGGTGTTTGGTTGTTGGGTTGTAGGCGATGCCATTTAGTGCCTCAGCCTCAGGATTGCTCTTTAGTAGCGTGCGCAGTGGCTCGAGGTCCACATATCCCATCACCTTGCCGCTCTTAGGGTCTATCTCCACGATAAGGTCTGTGAGATATATGTTTGCCCATATAGAGCCATCTATCCACTCCAATTCATTGATAAGGTCGAGGGTCATGTTGTTGAATGTCACATTGATAACTCCCTCAGTTGCAAAATTATCCTCGTTGACTATGCGTATAGCTGCCGAGCCATCCGACATGTATAGGTGCTGGCCATCGGATGTGATGCCCCATCCTTCACCCTTGTATGGTATGGTCTTAAGCTCGTTGCCCTGGGCGTCATAGACGTGAGCAATCTCCTCCTCCCAGGTTAGCTGGTATATGCGGCCGTTGTGGTGTGTTATGCCTTCGCCAAACTCATTCTTGGGTAGTGAGGCCACTATGTCGCACTCGCCTGTTGCGAGGTCTATGCGCTGTAGGTGTGACATGCCCTCGCGGCCTGTACCCTCCCACATTATGCCCTCGACATACTGCAATCCCTGAGTGTAGCTTGTCGAGGCATGTTTATGCTGTTGTACGATGCGGAAATCATATTGTGTAGCCACCATGCTTACCTCCTTTGCTGGCTCTTCGTTAGTGGTGCTTTGTTTACCACCTCCTCCGCACGCCATGAGTAGTGTTGTTATGGCTATGGAGAGTGATGCTATCATCTTTGTTGTCGTCATATACATATATTTATATATAATAGAGTTCCGCAAAGATAGTTTTTTTCGAGTAAAAACGCTATCTTTGAACCAAAATAATGTTAAACTATGATTCATTACATGGATTTTACCACCTCTACGAACGATGAGGCTCGTGGTGTGGAGTATGGTCATATGGATGTTGTGTGGGCTGGTCGCCAGAGTGCGGGCCGAGGTCAGCGTGGCCATACGTGGCATAGTCGTGAGGGGGATAATTTGACCTTCTCGGTTGTTCTTACTCCATCGTTTTTACCTGTTGTTGAGCAGTTTATGCTCTCTGAGGTTGTTGCCTTAGCTCTTGTTGATGCCTTGGAGGAATATGGCGTTGCGTGTCGTATAAAGTGGACTAACGACATCTACGCTGGTGACAATAAAATTGCGGGTGTGCTTATCGAGCAGTCGTTGTCGGGCGATACCATTGCGCGCACTATCGTAGGTGTCGGGTTGAATGTAAACCAGTCATCGTTCCCCGATGATCTCCCTAATCCCACCTCTATGGTTATTGAGCGTGGCGCGGAGTGTGATAGGCGCGGAGTGCTGGAGTCTTTTATGCGCCACCTCGAGGACTGGTATTCGCGTCTTGAGGCGGGTGAGAAGGCGGCTATTGAGGGTGCGTACCGTGAGCGCATGTATCATCTTGGTGAGCCGCATATCTATGCACTACCCTCGGGTGAGCGCTTTGGGGCGACGATACGCGGTGTTCGCCCTGCGGGTCACCTGTGCTTGGAACATGAGGATGGCATTGTTCGTGAGTATGCGTTCAAGGATGTTGAGTTTGTGCTGAAGGCTAAAAATACGTAAAAAGTTGGTTTATTTTTTGTTTTTCAGCGAAATGTTGCATATATTTGTGGTTGCGAAACAATACAATAACTTTAAATACAACTTGAATTATGGCAAATGTACCTGCTAATTTGAAGTACTCTAACGACCACGAGTGGTGCCGTGTAGAGGGTGATGTTGCTGTTATCGGCATTACTGATTATGCTCAGTCACAGCTTGGCGATATCGTTTTTGTTGATGTTCCCACTGTAGGTGAGACTATCGAGGCAAACGAGGTATTCGGCTCTATCGAGGCTGTTAAGACTGTATCAGACGCCTTCTCACCCGTTAGCGGTGAGGTCGTTGAGTTCAACGAGGCTGTTGAGGCTGATTCATCACTCGTAAACAAGGATCCATACGGTGAGGGTTGGTTGGTAAAGATTAAGATGTCTAACCCTGCTGAGGTTGACGGTTTGTTGGACGCAGCAGCATACGAGGCTCTTATCGGATAATCTAAAACAAACGGCGTGTTGCCGTCAATGTTTTGCGAATGGGATGTGTGAAAACGCATCCCATTCGTTGTTTTATGCACTTGAAATAAGGTTTTGTTTAATAATGTGGGGTGTTTATGAGTTAGTGTTAGCATAAAAATCGTGGGCCATGCAAGAAAAAGTTTAAAAAAGTTTGCGTAATTAAGGAATTATTTTATATATTTGCATTGATAATTGCGGTTTTTTATGAAGACCGCTTTTGTCGGCTAACAGAATAGAACACAATTTTTATTATTAACCACTATTAAATTTTAGTACTATGAGGAAAATGTTTACAACCCTCAAGTCTGTTGTAGCTGCTACCGTTATAGCTGCTATGGCACTTGCCGCGTCATGTTCATATGACGATTCAGGCATCAATCAGCGCGTTGACCGCGTAGAGAAGGACCTTGCGGCCCTTACAGAGCGTGTTGCAGCGTTGGAGAAGAAGTTGGATGAGCAGGTTGAGGCTTTGACCAAGCTTATCAACGGTAAGACTGTTGTTACTAAGGTCGAGAAGGCTGAGGACGGCTCTACTAAGGTAACTCTTTCTGATGGTTCATCATTCACAGTTTATCCTAAGGCTGAGGAGTCAGGCAATACAAACGTAGCTGCTACTGACACTACAATTGCTCCTTACAAGGCTGAGGATGGCGTTTACTATTGGGCTATTTTCGATGGCGGTAAGTTCCAGAAGTATTTGGAGGTTGACGGCCAGAAGGTTCCCGTATTTGCTGAGGTTCCCGAGGCAGGTGACTCTTGCGATTGTGAGGGCGTATCTTGCTCATGCGAGCTTAAGTTCGACGTAGACGATACTACTGGCAAGTTGCTCGTTTCTATCGATGGTGGTCAGACATGGGTTGACTCAGGTCTTTCTGCACAGCAGGTTGAGTCAGCAGGTGTATTCACAGAGGTTGTAGTTAACGACAACAACACTGTTACATTCACATTGGCTGATGGCGAGAAGTTCACAGTTGCTTTGGCTGAGGTTGTTGAGTTTGAGGCTGCAAAGTCTGCTATCTATGTTAAGGCAGGTGAGACTCTTTCAATTGCTTTTGCTATCAATGACGCTGTTGAGGATATCAACGTTATGAATACACCTCTTGGTTGGAAGGCTTCTGTTGAGGCTCCTACACGTGCCGTAGGTGGTATGGATTATGTTTTGAACATCACTGGTCCTGCTAAGAATTTCTTGCAGTATGCAGAGAAGTCTGGTAAGATTGCTATCCACTTCAACACTGCTGCTGGTGCATGTAAGGTTATGAATATCGATGTTGAGTTGGCAGGTATCGATCTCCAGGTCGACAAGGCTGGTAACGTCACTATCAACAATACTTGGGTTGATAGCTACGAGCGTGCAGAATGGGGTGTTGTGGAGCAGGTTGTGGAGTTCAACAACTTCTACTTCGCTGTTGTTAACCTTGCAGATTATAATGAGTGTGAGGGTGACCTTGAGTCAGTTTACAACTCAAACTGGGGTGAGTTCAACATTCCTGCAGTTGCATCTTACGCCTATAACTTCTTCATGAACGTAGGTGAGAACGATAGTGATTCAGCTATCTACGTTGACGGCGTAAACGAGAAGTGGACTATCAACTTCACTGTTGAGGAGGTTATCGACTACCTCAATTGGTATGGTCAGTTGACATACGAGGGCAACTCATTCATGGTTTGCGTTATTCCTACTGACGTTCATAACCAGGGTAGCCTCATGTGGGATGAGATGGTTGCAGTTCCTTTCAAGCAGCTTGCTCTCTCTATTGTTGAGAACGTTGACGCTCGCACATTCAACAACGTATACTTCGACGTAACACTTCGTGGTGCTGTTAAGTATCACCTCTATCCACAGGCTAAGGCGGATATTGATTACTATATCGAGGAGGGTTGGTATGAGTCAATGGAGGAATACTTCTTGTCTGCATGGGATAACTACTTGCTGTATCCACAGTATTCTCAGTTCGGTATGGCAATTGAGTCAGATGTTGTAGAGCCTAACATCTCGTTTGCTGAGCTTATGGCTTACACTTCAGGTTACAGCTACTTCGAGCTTGCTCCTAACACTGAGTATGTAATGTGTCTCTTCGCTGAGGAGGAGGGTAAGACTGAGTACACTAAGGAGGATATGCACTTCATCTACTTCTCAACAGCAGACATTACTCCAGCTGAGACTCCTATGGAGATCTCTTACGTGCTCGCTGAGAATCATGGTCTCTACACTGTTGCTGTAGACCTTACAGTTCCTGAGACTGTAGTTGTTGCTTACACTCGTTGGTATGATAACAACGAGATGGAGGCTGATGCTTTGAAGGCTGATCTTATCGCTAACGGTTACGACCGCGACGCCGCTGAACTCGCTGATAATAACTACACATTCTACGCTGGTACAGACGTTGAGGAGCCTGGAACTGTTAAGTACCTTGGTGTATTGGTTATCGACGCTGCGGGTAACTACACATTGGAGTTGAAGGAGTTCAAGAGCAACGATCTTGTAATCAACGAGACTTACGTTCCTACTATCGAGTCTGTAACTTTCGACGCTGAGGGTGCACACATCACTGTAGGTGGTCTTGAGGGTGCTGATGTTAAGGCTTACCAGTACTACATCATCTCTACAACTGGTGGCTCATACTACCAGCGTACTGAGGCTGAGCTCTACGACGTAGCATACAGCTCTAGCTGGTTGTATCAGTCTAGCGAGACTAACCCAATCCTTGCAACTCGTACTGCTGACTACTCTTACTCATTCTCTGACGGTACTTACAAGGTAGCTGTTGGTGTTCAGTTTGCTGATGGTACATATTCTAACTGTGTATACGATGAGATCGTTTACGAGCAGGTTGCTGAGGAGTTGAAATCTGTAACTGCTGCATACCAGGAGAGCAATCCTAACTACTACGCATTGACTCTTACAACTGCTGATGATGATGTTATCACTACAACTGCAGGTAACGGTGGTGTAAACTACTTGAACGAGGGTACTTGGGACTTCCAGTTCTACTACGACTCAGGTTACGCTCTTGGTAACACTTATATGAACGGTACACAGTGGGTTAGCGACATCAAGATCACTGTTGCTTACGTAGAGGGTAAGTACGACTTGACAGTTAACTCATCAGTTGGTAAGTTCCACTACTACGGTGACATCGAGGGTCTTATCGTTCCAGGTTACGAGTCTGAGGAGCCTGCTGAGCCAGCTCTTGTTGAGTTCACATCTGTAGCTGTTGCAGCTGCTGATAGCAACTTGAACTACCATAACCTTACTTTCACTGACGGCACTTACACAGCAGTTATCAAGCTTGCTACTCGTGGTACTGCAGAGTACGTAGCAGGTCTCTATGATCAGAATGGTAGCTTCGGTGATGCAAGCACATTGTACATCGGTGGTTATGCTACTGACAATACTTGGAATGGTGCTGAGTGCTGGCCTGTAACTATGGAGGTTATTGACAACGGTGATGGTACTGCTACTTTCAACCTTGATTATACTGAGTATCCATCAGCTGTTGAGCACCACGGTACTTACACTGGCGTTCTCGAGGGTTTGACACTCGTAGAGCGTGAGGAGCCTGAGCAGCCAAGTGGCGTTATCACAGTTGAGATTATCAATGCAACTGTTGGTTACGACGAGCCAGGTGAGAAGGAGATGCAGTTCTGGCATTCAGCTACTAACGCTCACGTAATCGACTTCAAGGGTATGGACAACTGTGTTCCTGGTCAGCCTCTTGTTGCTGGTTACTACTCTTCAGCAGAGTATACTATTGATGAAGATTACTCTATCTTCGATTATGGTACTACAAACGGCGTTATGTCAAGCGTTGAGTGTACTGTAACTGACAATGGTAACGGTTCACTTACTTACGATGCAAAGTTCGTTTACAACGGTCAGCAGTATGCTTTCGTTTACACTTCTCCTGAGGTAGTTGAGTAATCAAGATTACCCAATCTGATAACTTTTCGGAGCTTCCCTTTCGGGAGGCTCCGATTTTTTTATCCCTATTAACTTGCTTTTTATTATCATTTTTAGTAACTTTGCTTGGTATCTGTCAATTAGATAAGCAAACGTTTAAAATTATGATAATATGAAACTTGTAAACATTTTTAAGAGTGCCCTCGTAGTAGTGTTGGCTATGATGGTGGCTGTGGCTTGTACCGAGTCGAATGTTCCGGAGCAGCCCAACAATCCCAACAACCCTGAGAATCCCGAGAATCCAAACGACCCCGAAGACCCCAATAAGCCAGAAGAGGATAAGGTGTTGTACCTCGAGTTGGTGTCCGAGAAGCTGATGAACTTCCCTGCTGAGGGTGGCGAGGGTGAGTTGGAGTGGAATATCCTCGAGAAGCAGGACGACTCTCGCACATCTCCCGTAGAGCCCGAGACAAGCACAGAGCAGGAGTGGATTAAAATTAACCCCACGCAGTGTAAGTCATTCACCGTTGAGGCAAACGAAGGCGAAGCGCGTGAGGGTAAGATTACCATCACCTACCGTGAGCAGGTTATTGATGTTGTCATCAAGCAGGCGGGCGCAGGTGAGGAGCTTCCTCCCGAGCAGGAGCCAGAACCAGAGCCCATAGTTGAGACAAAGCTTGCTGCAGCAATGCGTATCCCCAGTGCGGAGCTTGGCTTGGAGAACAACAACTTCGTATTGGCATTTGTTGACGACCAGGAGAGCCTCGAGCTCGGCTTGTTGCTTGTTGGCGCAGAGGGCGTAGAGGTGCTTGCTGCAGGTACATACAACGTCGAGAATGAGGGCTTGGTTGCCGAGGAGTGTATGCTCATGTCATACACAGAGGATGACTATAATGAGTATTTCTACGAAGACGGTGAGGTTGTGGTGGCTGTTGATGGTGAGAACTACGACTTCACTATCACGCTCGTGACAACCGAGGGCGAGGAGCAGCATTTTGCATACAGCGGTGTCGTTATGGACATGGTTCCCGAGGCTGAGCCCGTAGAGCCCGAGGCCTTCACTCCCGTGAGTGTAAAGGCGGAGTGCTCTATGATTGGCAACTTCTTCTTGCAGCTATACATTGACGATGCGCGCTACCATGAGCTCGACATGTATGACGAGGTTGCTCCAAATGAGGATTACCTCTCTGCGGGTAAATATACCTATGCGGCCGAGACTATCAGCTCTTGGTCTACATTCAGCACTGGCAACGACCAGACATGTGGCTTTGCAGATGCTGAGATTACCCTTGCGCACAATGCTGACAACACAACAACCATCACAGGCTTCATCAAGTCGGAGGAGGGTGACTACATCACCATCAACTGGACCGGCGCAGTGGAGGGCTTCGTATACGAGAAGGAGACCGGTAGTACATTTACCGTAGAGGCGCTCTCTGCAAAGGTGGAGTATGACAAGGAGGGACAGAAGGATGTACTCTTTATGGTTGACGAGTTGGTGGGTCACAAGGTTAGCTTTAAGGGTGATGCTCTCGTGCCAGGCAAGCCCCTGGCTGATGGAGAGTACTCGTCGGAGGCTGCGACAATCGACCTTGCATATTGCGTGCATGGCTATGGCGACGTGTATGGCGATATGACAAGCGCTAAGGCTACTGTCGCGAACAACCTTGACGAGGGTACTACGGCGTTTGTCGTGGAGTGGACCTATGAGGGTAACACCTATCAGCTCTCATGGAGCGGCGCAGTTGCAGGTGTGAACTATGGCGGCGATGTTGTTGCCGAGCCCCTCGAATTTGCTCCAGTCTATGTCGAGATGGTGAAGGCGACTAATAGCGATAGATACTTCTACTTCTATGATAAGCATGAGAACGAGTTGGTCGTAAACCTCTGGAATGGCAAGGTTATCATGCCTTACATCAACTATGATGGTGTTAAGATTGACATTGACACCAACGACTATACGTTCGAGTACTCGGATAATGGTCTCGGCAAGGAGGATGGCCTCTATACCTACAATGTTCGTCTCGTGACATTAGATGGACGCCTTATTGAGTTCAAAGGCAATATTGTAACATATTACAGCAACAACTAATAATATTGATATTTACCATGAGAATTTTCAACTATTTTAAGCTGTTTGCAGCCTTTGTCGTAGTCGCAATGGCTGTTGTGGCTTGTACCGAATCGATTGTTCCGGAGCAGCCAAACAATCCCAACAACCCTGAGAATCCCGAGAATCCAAACGACCCCGAGGATCCAAAAGACCCCGAAGACCCCAATAAGCCAGAAGAGGATAAGGTGTTGTACCTTGAGTTGGTATCTGAGAAGCTGATGAACTTCCCCGCAGAGGGTGGCGATGGTGAGTTGGAGTGGAACATCATCGAGAAGCAGGAGGGTGACGACACTCGCACATCTCCCGTAGAGCCCGAGACAAGCACAGAGCAGGAGTGGATTAAAATTCACCCCACACAGCGTAAGTCATTCACCGTTGAGGCAAACGAAGGCGAAGCGCGCGACGGTAAGATAACAATCACCTATCGTGAGCAGACCATCGAAGTGATAATCAAGCAGGTGGGTAAGGGTGAGGCCCCAAAGCCTGATGTCTCGTTTACCATCGATGTGCAGGAGGTGCATGCCGCATCGGCAATAACACAGGTAACCCCCTCGCACAGCGACGTATACTACGTGATGTTCCTTGACGAGGTGTCTTACTTCAAGAATGGTGGCATCACAACAGCTGAGCAGATCTGGGAGGATGACTATGTGGCATTCGAGGGTGGCGCAATAGACAACAACATGAACCTCAAGGACTACATGGTGAAGGCTAACATCGTATTCCAGGGCGACAAGCGCGTTAAGTGGAATAGCGTGCGCCCAGGTACCCAGTCTGTGTTGTATGTCTATGCCGTGGAGTTCTCTGAGGACGGCGCTTCGTATGAGCCCATCAGCGACATCGCATGGGCAACAATTCAGCCTGAATATGCGCCTTTGCAGGATGTGAAGTTTAACCTCGGTGTAGAGGTAGATGGTGCCGAGATCAAGCTTGATGTTAAGCCTGAAAACTGGGATGGTTACTACCTTGTTAAGGTGGTGGATGCCAACAACGAACTATATGTAGGTGAGGGCGTTGAGTTTGATAGCGAATACATGTCTGAGATTGCTGACGAGTGGATTGGTGTCTACTCTTCTAACCTTAGGGCCGGCCACACAATGCAGCAAATTCTTGATAATGTCTGCTACAAGGGCGACATGGTGTTGGACATGGCGCTATCTTCTTACGTGCTTTACTCTGCTCTCGTCTACCCCGTTGCTGAGTACGATGGCTTTGTGCAGGTGGTAGGTGAGCCCTCATTTATCAACTTCTCAACCGAGGAGGTAGGTAAGTCGGATATGGCCTTCGATATCGAGGTTACTAACTGCTATGTGCGTGTTGCCGATCTCAAGATTGCACCATCAAATCCTGATGAGTCATACCTCTTCTTGATTACTCCAACCGAGTATCTCCCAGTGGGTTATGATGATGATATTCTTTTGGAGTACGCGCTTGGTGATTTCTACTACTACACATATAACTTCAAGGGTGAGATGACAACACACCTCAATACGCTCTACCCAGATAAGGAGTATGTCGTAGTGGTGTTCGGCTATAGCGGTGGCATTGTTACAACCGACGTATGTACTAAGGTGTTCAAGACTCAGAAGGAGGGTAAGTGCGAGTTGGAGGTCACTGATGTAGTTGTTGGTGGTCCTTATCGCGTATCCGACCTCTATGCATACGACCCCGAGACATTTGAGTATTATAAGCCCCCTTACTACTACGATTCTACACATTTTGTGATAACAATGGAGGTTAAGACGAGCGAGCCTACAACCGACATCTTCTCGGACTTTATCTATAAGTCAGACTACGATTACCATGGTTATGACCTTATGTTCTACGATTTGTTGATCGATACATGTGAGCCTTATTACGTAACGACTGTTGAGTGGCAGTGGACGGATACGGATATATTTGCTAACTGCTACGCTTGTGCCGCTGCCTTCGACTATAAGGGTGATGTTACCCCAATGTGGATGTCGGATCTCTACGAGTGGACTACCGACGACTACCGTCCTGTCGAGGAGTTTATCGAGAAGTATGAGTCGCAGCCAAACCTTATGGTTATGGGCGTAGGTGTAGACGGCTCCATCAAGCCTTTGAATAAGTTACGTAAGTAGTCAATCGCGTAAAGTGGTGAACTTCGTGCATTAACAACGATGAGCTCGCGCGTAACGCGCACGTACGTGTAATATATAGGTGCGTTGAATATAGTCCAAAAGTGTTCTAAATGCGAAATAAGCACTTTTCGGCACATGGGACAGCCCCCTAAAACAAGGCTAAAAATCGCAACGTGTTGGTAAACAGCATGTTGCGATTTTGGTCATAGGTATGCGATTATAACTTTGAAAAAACGATAAGAAAATTATATGGGTTTTTCACAAGTTTTCAACAATTCAGTGCGAAAAATGGGGCTATATATATTGTATGTCAAAAAAAATGCGTATCTTTGCGGGCAATTTCTCGCAAAAGGGAATTGAAATAGTTAACAAAAATTTAAAGGACAAAAAGTTTTAAAGATGCCAACTATTCAACAGTTAGTAAGAAACGGTCGA
>JAGCLX010000079.1 GCA_017646785.1 Alistipes sp. | reverse complement strand
CGAGTTCAAGGATGTACACATCCACCACCTCCACACTGAGGGTCCTGCTCCCTATGCAGATCCAGAGTTCGAGGGCGTATTCCAGCTCGACTCATTCTTCGTGGGTGGCAACGTGCGTAAGGTGACTCAGGCAGGTTTCGCGGACTATATTCCAATCTTCCTCTCTGAGACTCAGAAGCTCTATCGTTCAGGCGCAGTACCTTGTAACGTCGCTATGATTCAGGTATCTCGTCCCGACAAGCACGGCTACGTGTCACTCGGTACATCTGTAGACGCTACACTCGCTGCTGTAGAGTGCGCAGACTACGTTATCGCCGTAGTGAACAAGTATGTACCTCGCTCATTCGGTGACGCGATGATCCACAGCTCACGCATCAACTTCTTCGTTGAGGACGACCAGCCACTCGAGGAGGCACACTTCACAACTCCTAACGAGGTGGAGACAAAGATCGGTAACCTCTGTGCAGGCCTTATCGAGGATGGTGCAACACTCCAGATGGGTATCGGTGCTATTCCTAACGCAGTGCTCGCGCAGCTTGGCAACCACAAGAACCTTGGTGTTCACACCGAGATGTTCGCTGATGGCGTGCTTCCTCTCGTAGAGAAGGGTGTAATCAACGGCGCATTGAAGAACATCGATAAGGGTAAGATGGTATCTACATTCCTTATGGGTTCACAGAAGGTTTACGACTTCATCGACGACAACCCAGGCGTACTTATGATGGACGTAGGCTACACTAACGACCCATTCGTAATCTCTAAGAACGACAAGGTTACAGCCATCAACTCTGCACTCCAGGTTGACATCACTGGTCAGGTATGTGCTGACTCACTCGGCCGTAAGTTCTACTCTGGCGTAGGTGGTCAGGTAGACTTCATCTATGGTGCATCACTCTCTAAGGGTGGTAAGGCTATCATCGCGATGCCTTCAATCACCAATAAGGGTGTGTCAAAGATTTCAGATGTCCTCACAGAGGGTTCAGGTGTTGTGACAACACGTAACCACATCCACTGGTTCGTAACAGAGAATGGTGCTGTAGACCTCTATGGCAAGAGCCTTCAGGAGCGTGCACGCCTCATCATCTCTGTAGCTCACCCCTCAGCACAGGAGGAGCTCGACCGTGCAGCATTCAACCGCTACGGCAGCCACCACCACTATATTAAGGGTTATATGGGCAAGTAATTTTCCGTGATAGCGGCGCATCTGCGGCGCTTCAATCAAAGCCACCAATGGGACGTACGCCTAGTACTACCCATCGGTGGCTTTTTCATGTCAGCACCACATCTGCACCACTCTGACGAAAAATTGGTCTCGCGCTTTGGTTGGTTGTGGCTTTCCCGCATGGGAAGGCCTTTTTTTTACCCTTAATATAGTGGTGGCTAATATCTATAATTCCTCTAATGTGACTGACTAAAGATCTATTTTAGTAGGTCTCTCTTAAATAAATACAAGAGATAAAAGTGACAATAATATAACACCGATTGATATTCCCCAAGTAGCTGCTGTTGATTTTTCTGAATCTGTTACCTCTTTACTACTAATTTTGAAATTATCACCTATAAATGAAAGGGTGTATTCAACCTTTTTATCGTTGATTTCTATAGGAAGTAGCAACTTGCTTGAACTCCTTTCTGGGGAGTTTATATACATGTTCAACTCTTGTTCTGCCATATCCATTGTACTAAACTCATTGTACTCTAATGGAGATACTTTCCAAGAGTTATCTACCCATTCTACACAATCTGCTGGAACTACTAGATCTTCTATCTGAGCACCCTTAGGTATTACTGATGGAACTTGTGCTTTTTCCTTATCGACTAACTTTACTCCTAAATGAATAATTCGATGGGCATTGCCTCTACTATCAATGTAGGCTGCATTATCCCACAATACGCGAATTGATGAATTGTGATTATTGGCTATAACAAGGTTAATAGAGACATCTTCGGCGTTTGGAATTATAGTTACATATTCATCAGAATATATTGGCCCCTTTAACGAGACTTCATTTAACTCAATATTTGCACTTGTATCAATCAGCCTATTTGTGCTTTCCAAATAGTATCTTGTTGTTGTACAGCTAGAAAAGGTGATAAGTAATAAGAGTAAGGTTAGTGTCTTTTTCATAATTATTCCATGGTTAGGTTAAACAATAAAAGTCATTGCTATAGATAGCAACCGTTTAACTAAATCAGGAAAACACCTAACAAGAAGCGTGGGTACACTTACGCCTTGAAGGGACGACCAAGTACCCATACACACATAAGCACAACCCACGCCATAAGGCGAGGGCATTCATTGTGCCTATTGCTTGTGTGTAATAATTTTGGTCGTTTTACAAGGTCAGCAATAGCCCTAAATGCCATCAAAAAAATTGCGTATTTCGCAACAATACACAAATGTACAAAATATTTTACCATTAGCAAAGAATTTATCGATGTTTATGTTGTATTTATGTCGCATAAGCTTTTTTTAACACCCACACAGCTCTGACGACAAAAGGAGTCTTGTTATAGGTAGGCTTTAATCACCCCATGGGATGTTTATCTCGCCGTCGAAGCCGGGGTCGATGCCCACGCCACCGGTGCCATACGATGTGGTGAGCAGTCGGCCCTCGATTACCGTCTCCATATTGCGCTTAAGTGGCACAAGAATACCCGACCAGTGGCTTATCTTATCACCTATAATCTCCCCACTGTCGGAGTAGCTTACCTCGCCCTGATAGAAGGCAAAGTTTATCTTGACGTTGGTCTGTTTGCCATTAACGAATACATAGTCGTTGCATAGCTCGAGCATACCATTGTCATCCATGTGTGCCGTGGAGGTGATAAAGGTGCGAGTAGGCACATAGTAGTTGGGCCTCTGTTGCTCGACGTCGTATCCTGCCGACACATACTGAACGTATGTCACCACGGCAGTGATATCATCCACACTCACGCTATTGCCTTTAAGATACTCCTCTACATCTGTCGTAATGCACTTGAAGCGACCATTGGGGCGACTTAGGCTGACATCGTAGGTGATCTCTTGGTCTTTGCATGCATAAGCGTAGCTCGACAGGTCTACGCTGAGCATATTGGTAAATACATCCTTGTCGTTGTTGTCCACCACCTCCTGGTCGGAGTAGACGACCTTGCGCAGGTCATCGGTATTGTAGTACCACGCCTTGCGAATATCATTTTGAACATAGTCGCACCACACAAGCACTTCATACTTCGAGGCATCAACATCAAACGTGGCAACAGCTTGTGGACATGCTGCGTCGACAGCCGAGAATAACACCTTGCGCTCTGTGAATATGTAGTCGCCATCGCACTCGCGATATAGGTCGACGACATAACGTAGGCACACAGGTTCGGTAAAGCGGGTGCCACCTGGCTCGATGCTCTGTGAGCGCACGACGTAGGTTGTACCCTTTTTTGCGTCGCACTCCACGGTGACGAAGTGCTCGGGGTGGGATAGGTCTACGTAGCAGCACACGGTGAGCTTGAGTGTTGGCGTTGTGGGGTACTCATGGATGGTCCTGTCGCAGCCCGCAAGTGCGAGTAGCGATAAAAGCATCAGTGCTATATGTCTTATATGAACCATCATTATTTTAGAGATGTTTTACTCTTGCTATTACTCTTTATATCAAAGCGGTACGAGAAGTCTATGCCCAATCGTGTAGGACCGAAATAGTTTTTGGTTTTTGTGTTTAGGTACCTGCCATTGCGGCAGCCTGCGTAGGTGTCGTAGGTGATGTCCATGTATCCTACGCCGATGGTGAACTCGACACCCCATCTACTGCTCTTGCCCAGTGGCATGGCGTAGCCGTAGCTGATGCCAACGCCCCACAGCGCGTGGTTGGGATCCTGATAGCGGTATTTATCGTTGAGCTGTACGTTAAATCCCGCAATAGGTACGTGTATGCCGATAAAGTGTCCCTTTACGAGGGGTTCACCCCACCAGTATCGTAGCTCGGGTTGTATGGCCATGACGCGAACTTTACGTGTATGGTTGAAGTAGTCATAGGGTGAGTAGTGACCTATGACGTCTAACGATAGGCGTGGCGTAAGGCGAAGCTCCATGCCTATGTTTGCTATAAGTGCTGCAGCCTCCAGGCTGTTTATTTTGATGTTGATTAGCGGGGTGAGGTGTTCTTGCGTTGGCTGGGTGTCTAATATCTGATACTCCTCCTCTACGACAACATCAACTTCGGGTATATACTCAATAATCGGTTCTGGCTCGGGTGTCGGCTCGACACGACGTATGCAAACAACTATGAAGCATGCATTTCGCATCTTGGCGAAGTAACGACGACTAAGTTCACTCCATGTAGAGCCATCATCCAAACTCCATATAGCATTGATGCGGCCATCCTGTTGGCGTCCCAGCCAGTCGTAGCCCACGCGATTATCTTGTGAGAGTATGGCGAGTAGTGTGCTCTTGTGCTTAATAGGCTCTGGGTCGTCTGATATAAGCTCTGCAAGGTGCTCCCATGCGATGTACTTGTCGTTGTATACCACGACACTATCTGGAATCTCTATGCGTCGACGGAGATAGTCGCTAAGAGCCATCATTCGTGCGTGGCTAAGTTGTCTGTTTATCTCTGCGGGGCCATCGGGTGAGGCGGCACCACATATCTCCACCGATATTATCTCGGCGGTTGGGTCGTTACTAATGGTGTTGATAAGCTCCTCGACACTTTGGGTGAGTTGGCTGTTGTCATTGTAGCCCTCGTCGATTATTGCTGAGTTGATGCGAAAGTCGACACATGCGTCAAGGCGACTATACTCTTGAGCACATAGCGACTGTGTTAAAGAGATAGTCGTGAGCAGTGTTGCGACACGTAGTGTTATTTTTTGTATTGTAGTCATCGTGTCGCAGTAATACAAAAAGAGTGCCCAACGTAGATGTTGAGCACTCCCTAATAAGTATCGTAGTAGACTACAATGTCGACTTAGACTCTACTGCAACCTCGCGGCTAACCTTAGATACAAGACCCTGAAGTACATTACCAGGACCCACCTCGGTGAACTCTGTGATGCCGTCAGCAATCATCTTCTCGGTAATCTGAGTCCAGCGTACGGGGGCTGTGAGCTGTGCGATAAGGTTTTTCTTAATCTGCTCAGCGTCGGTATATGGCTGTGCGTCAACGTTCTGGTATACAGGACATGTTGGGGTCATAAACTCAGCCTCTGCGATAGCTGCCTCAAGCTCCTGACGTGCAGGCTCCATAAGTGGTGAGTGGAATGCGCCACCTACGGGAAGACGTAGTGCACGACGAGCACCTGCCTCCTTGAGTTTCACGCATGCCTCGTCAACAGCTACGTCAGCACCAGAGATGACGAGCTGACCAGGGCAGTTGTAGTTTGCTGCAACAACTACGCCCTCAATAGATGCACATACATCCTCGATGGTCTTGTCATCCAAGCCGAGCACTGCTGCCATGCCACCAGGCTGCTGCTCACAACACTTCTGCATAGCCATTGCGCGCTTAGACACGAGCTTCAAGCCATCCTCAAAAGAGAGTGCGCCAGCAACAACCAACGCAGAGAACTCACCCAATGAGTGACCTGCTACGGCGTCGGGCTTTACGCCGAGAGCCTTAGCGAGAATAACAGAGTGAAGAAATACTGCGGGCTGTGTAACCTTAGTCTGCTTCAACTCCTCGGGAGTGCCAGCGAACATGATGTCTGTAATGCGGAAGCCGAGAATCTCGTTAGCCTTCTCGAAAAGTTCCTTTGCCTCGGGCACATTATCGTATATATCCTTGCCCATACCTACGGCCTGAGAACCCTGGCCGGGGAAAACGTAAGCGTGCTTCATATCTTATTTTCTAAATTATAATTTCGTTTGTGGCGCAAAGGTAGCAAAATTTTGCATATATGCACAGCTATAACGCTAAAATGGTGTATCTCAGCGTGTAAATAAGTATTGATACCTATGTTGTGTGGATTGCCTACAGCAGGTACTGGTACTCCAGTTGGTCGACGTAGCCATCGTGGCGGCGGAGCCAGGACTTGCGGGTGCCACAATGCTCAAAGCCACAGCCCTCAAATAGTGCGATGCTGGCCTCGTTGTCGGCGGCCACGCTTGCCCATATCTGCTTTAGGGCGAGAGTGTTACGGGCGTAGTCCTTAATCGCCTCTATAGCTGCGTGTGCATATCCCTTGCGGCGTGACTCAGCGGCATAGACAAGAACTCCTATGCCAAAGCGTAGGTGCTGTGGGTCGAACTCCATGATGTCGAGCGAGCCTACGGCAATGCCCTCAGCCTCGATGATTAGGCGCATCTGCTTTGTAGTGTAGAGGTCGTAGCTCTGCTCCTCGACAAACTGAGCGATACGCTCCAGTGATAGTGGTGCTGTGGTGCCACCAACACGCCACACCTCAGGGTCGTTCTCCCAGAGGTATATAAGCTCGATGTCGCTCGGCTCAAGTGCGCGTAGTCGGCAGGTGGGCAGTGCAGTGGCGATATTCATACTACAGACCGATAACCTTGTTGCGGATGAGCATAGCAACGCCCCATGCGTTTGCGCTGTCGCTCATCTTAGATACACGGAATTTGGTATCCTTATACACGAGGTTTAGTGAGTACTTATTGGTCGAAGACTTCAATGGCAACATGAGGTATTCGCCTGCCATTGCAAGGTTGCCACCCACGATAACGGTCTCGGGGTTGAAGGTGTTGATGAGGAAGGCAACCGCCTTGCCTACCTTCTCGCCAGCCTCCTCGATAAGCTCGATGGCGAGGTTGTCGTCGTTGCGTGCTGCGGCGATGATATCGTTGATGTGTATGCTCTCACCACGATCGTACATCTCACGTAGGTGGGTGTTAACGCCACGCTCGATGAGGTCTACTATCTTGTTCTCGAGCGCTATACCAGACACCTCAGTCTCGAGGCAGCCCTTCTTGCCGCATGCGCAGATGATCTCGTTGTCGAAGAAGGGTATGTGGCCAAACTCGCCTGCAAAGCCATTCTTGCCGTAGTAGAGCTTGCCATCGATGACTATGCCGATGGCCACACCGCGACCCATGTGGAGGTAGAGCACGTTACTCTCGTTCTTGGCCTTACCTGTGGTGTACTCAGCATAGCAGCGTGCGCGTGTGTCGTTCTCGAGCATTACGCGTATGCCTATGCGCGCAGAGATAATATCGGTGAGTGACTCCTCGCTCGAGGTGAAGTACTTGTACGAGCGGCCAGTCTCGGGGTTTACGCGGCCTACGATGGATACACCCACGCCAAGTATCTTCTCGCGGTCAACACCCGATGTGGCGATGAAGTTCTCGATGTTTTGGCATATGCGCTCTAAGCACTGGGGGCGGTCAACGAGCTCGAAGCTGTTGTCCGTATGCTCCAGGATGATGTTGTTCTGCAAGTCTGTGATGACATAGGCCATGTGGTCACGTGCCACGTTTATGCCGGCGAAGTAGATGGCAGAGTTGGCCAAGCCGAAGACATTGGGGCGGCGACCACCAGGGGTCTCCACCTTGCCGAGGTCGATGACGATGAGGTCGTCGACAAGCTCCTGCACAAGCTTAGTCATCGTGGGCACGCTGATGTGCAACTCGCGGGTGAGCTCCGAGAGTGTTGACTCACCGTTGATGGCCATGTAGGCGATGATATTTCGCTTGATGATATTGTTCTTGTGGGTTATGCCCTTGAGGTTTGCCTCGGCATCTATGTTAAAATACTTCGCTAATGATGTCATATCTGCTTGCGATAATTTTAGTTTCGTAGTACAAATATAATAAAAATTTGTTAAAATATCTATAAAAAATTAAATAATTCTGCACAGAGGGTGATTTTTTTGGAGGGGGCACTTGAGGGTTTCATGGGTTCTTGTGGGTTACGTGCGGTAGTCGCTGCGATGATTGTCATTCCGAGCTTGTCGAGGAATCTCCTTGAAGCCGACAAGGGGCAATGTTGTTAGTGAGTAGTCGCGTAGGAGATCCTTCGCTTTCGCTCAGGATGACAGGGGCGCTCAAGCTGCGTTTAAGCGCGAGTTTCGGTGGGATGATTTTGAAAATTGAGTAATAAGTATTATCTTTGTGAGGTATAAGTATATATGGTGGCGTGAAACACTTTAGCGTGACATACTATTTGTGGCTGGTGGCTTGCATGGCGATGTTGGCGTCGTGTGCGGGTCGTCGTGCCCTTGCTGAGGTGGAGAGGTCGCAGGAGCTGTTGGCGAGCAACCCTGAGCAAGCACTCGAGGTGGTGAGGGGCATCGACACAGAGAGTCTGCGCACCGAGGAGCATAGGGCGCGCTACGCCCTTGCCTATAGCGAGGCCTGCTACTACAACTTTGTGGAGGTGGAGTCCGACACGCTGACACGACCCATGATGCGCTACTACCTTGATAGTGA
The DNA here is from genome assembly GCA_017646785.1 of Alistipes sp. The sequence goes on along the minus strand of JAGCLX010000079.1, from coordinate 3,864 downwards.
CGACCATGCGGAGCGTGCGCGTGCCATGTATCAGCATGCTGTGGTGTCGCACCACTGTGGCGAGCTTGCTGAGGCTATGGTGGCACTGATGGAGGCTGAGGAGTCGCTCCAGCGTGTGCCTAATGTGAAGCTCATGGGCTTGGTGCAGCGCCTTAAGGGCGATATCTACAGCGATGGCTGCTTGTATGCCAATGCCATGGAGGCATACACCCTGGCGCGTGAGTGTTTCGCGGAGCTGGGGCTGGAGGAGCATGTGCTCTACATGGACTACGACCTTGGTGGTACGCTTATCCAGCTACGTCGCTTCGAGGAGGCGCGTGCTATGCTTGAGGATGTGTTGAGCCGTGCGTGCGGTGCGGAGGATAGGGCGTTGATGTGTGGTGTCGTGCACGAGCTTTTTGACCTCTCCGTTTACATGGATGACTACGCCATGTGTGGGGAGTATGTAGATATGATGGAGCGCGAGGAGCTGCTGCTCTATGGTGTGTCGCACTACCTGTGTACCAAGGCTATGCTCATATCGCGTGGTGGCGAGCTTGGTGAGGCGTTGGCACTGATAGATAGGGCAGAGGTGGAGGATGACCTCGACTGGGCAGATGTGGAGTATGCACGCTATATTGTCTACCGCAACTGTGGCAGGGATGACCGCGCACTATACTGGCAGGAGCAGAGTAAGAATGTGCAGGATAGGCTCATGCTCGAGGTGTTGGAGCAGCCCGTACTCAACCTGCAGGTCGACATGCTGCGCTCGAGCCTCGATGCCGAGATGCGCGAGAGGGTGCTTATGCGCCAGCGTAACTTAACGATATACGTAGCCTCGGCGGTGGCTCTCGTAATTATTGTAGTGGCGGTAGTGCTCTATGTGCGCCGTCGCATGCGCCGTAAGGATAGGGAGATAGCGAGCTACATAGAGACCATAGAGAGCCTGCGCGTAGACATCGAGCGTGTGCCTCGCGACATGGCGAACTCCATGTCGGCGTTGTACCGCGACCGCTACAGCGAGCTGAATGAGCTCTGCGACATATACTACGACCATAGTGGCTCGTCGCGCCATAAGAATATGGTATTCAACAAGGTGGCTGACACCATAGCTGCCATCAAGGGTGATGCTGCGCGTATCGACGAGTTGGAGGTGGCGGTGGATAGTTATCGTGACGGCGCTATGCAGCGACTTAAGGGTGCTGTGCCACGCCTCAGTGAGCGTGATGCGCGCGTGGCGCTGTACACCTTTGCGGGCTTCTCAAACCGCGCCATTGCGCTATTCGTAGATAGCGACCCTGTGGCGGTATCGAAGATAAAGTATAACATAAAACAGAAGATTAAGAGTGCCGATGTGGCTTGTGGTGAGCAACTTACGGCGCTGCTGTCGGATAAATAGTAGCGATATGAAACTCTTCAAGTATCTGATAATAGTCATCATAGCCCTTGTGGCTGTGGGTTGTGAGTCAATGGATGTTGGTGTAGACGAGGTGCCTTCAAATCCTGATAAGCCTACCGTGCCGATAAAGAAGCGACCCATTGTGCCAACAACGAAGCTGCCACGCCCACGCATCGTGGAGGACCTTAATGTCTCCATCGAGGAGTATGCGGGTGGCGGCATGGAGTGGACGCGCAGCGAGGAGTAGAGGCCTCGGAGAGGGTTTAGTGAAATTAGGGAGTTTAGGGAATTTAGGGATAGCCCTCCCCATCAGAACTCACCAGAACCTATCAGAACCCACTCCCCATCAGAACGCATCAGACCCCAGCCGATTATTATTTTTTTGTTACCAACCAAAACAATAGGGCAACCCGACACGAGTTGCCCTATATTATTTATTCCCTCTCTCCTACAGCCACTTCTTAAACTTGAAGAACCAGAACGTAAGGCCCGAAACAAGCAACATGAGGGCGATGGCCCACACATAGCCATACTCCCAATTCAGCTCGGGCATAAACTTGAAGTTCATACCATACATGCTCGCAACAAGCGTAGCAGGCATGAAGACTACGGCAGCCACGGAGAAAATCTTGACTATCTCGTTCTGCTCGATGTTGATAAGACCAAGTGCTGCATCCTGTATATAGTCCAAACGCTGGAAGCTGAAGTCGGCATGGCTGATGAGCGAGTTAACGTCCTTGATCATGAGCTGCAGGCGTGGGTAGATATCGTTGGGGAAGCGCTCCGAACGCAAGATAGAGGAGATAACGCGCTGGCGGTCAAAGATATTCTCGCGCAACAACATGGTGTTCTCCTGCAAGGCATTGATGCGATACAATACCTCCTTGTCGATCTTCGAACCACTGCTTATATCCTTGCTTATTGTAGCAACCTGCTTGCCCACCATCTCAACAAGGTCGGCATCATAGTCGATGCGCACCTCGAGCAACGAGATGAGGATGTGGTAACCCGTAGAGTAGCTTCGGTAGTTCATTTGAAGTCGTTTCTCCGCCTCGCGGAAGGTGCGGAACTCAGCCTGGCGCATCGACACAAGCACACCCTCGTTAGAGATGATGAACGACACTGGCTCAACGGTGAAGCTCTCGCCCTGGGGCACGAAGAAGTTGGAGTTCGAGATAATGGCATTCTCGGTCTCCGAGTATTTAGATGTAGACTCAATCTCCTCGACCTGCTGGCGGGTCTGGAGGCTCAGCTCCATGAAGTTCTCGACGGCCTTCTGCTCCTTGATAGAGGGGTCCAAGAGGTCGATCCATAGAATATCGTCGAAGCCGAGCTCGTCGAAGAGGTCGGTGTCGGCATTGCGGATAATCTTGTTGTATTGCTTAAGATAGATGGTAATCATATCTCCTCCTTAAGTTTTATTCTTTGCGTTATTCAACTTTGCCCCTTCGTTGGGGTCATCACATGGGGCGCAATACAGAAACGCCCAGCGGGTCGGAGGTAAGAAGTCGTGTGATAGAGGTGTGCTGTGTGGCACGTCACCCGACCTCTTTAATAGGATCGCGGCTCTATGCGTATGCCCGAGTCCCAGAACTTCTTAAGTGCGCGGTGCTTCTCCTCGTCGAGGATGAAGTCTATGTTGCGTGTGAGATATTCGTATGCCGTAAGGCCATTGTCCTTGCCCATGTAGGGTGACTCGGTGATGGCCTCCCAGGTGTGCTCGATACCAAAGGTCAAGGCACGCTGTAGCTCATCTATAACATCATTGGGCACCCCCTTGCGTGCTACCCACACGGCAAAGGCAAAGGGCAACTTAGTAGCCTCGCGCCACTCCACAGCAAGGTCGTAGACATAGGCGAAGCGACCCTCATAGCCAAACACCTTGTCGCCAATCAGCAGGAAGGCGTCACCCTCCTCGGGGCTATCCACACGGGCGTAGTCGCTCATGGCTAACCACTCGGGCGTGATGTGCCACTTATGCTTTGCCAAGTAGCCACACAACTGCACCGAGGTGCGAGAGTGGGGGTCGAGCCATATGCGTTTAACGGCTGTGATGGGGTGGTTGGACATCACCGTAACGGTGCGCACAGCGCCCACAGCGCCTATGCAGTAGTCGGTGATGATGTTCGCATCGTGAAGAGTGGGCACCACAGCAGCAGGGAGTAGGGCGATGTCGGCCCTGCCCTCTATGAAGTTGCGTGCACAGTCGGCGGGAGGTGCTAATGTAAGTTCGGCACGTAGGTTATCTGCGTGCTTTAGTCCATAGACGAAGGGAATCGTATTGAGATACGACACGGCTGTTATTTTTGGAATGAAATCCATCGTCCATAGTCACTTACCCTTTGTTAGACACTATTTGTGGTGGTTCTCCACACCACAATATCAGTGCAAAGGTAGCAAAAAAAATATAGACACGCAAGAAAAAGCGTAAAAAATGCTTTGGCGTGTTGCAGAAACAAAAAAAAGTGTTACCTTTGCCGCCGAAT
>JAGCLX010000078.1 GCA_017646785.1 Alistipes sp. | reverse complement strand
CTAAAAGACCTGCCAAGATTACCATTTTCTTCATAATTAAATAATGTTTTAAGTTAATGTCTGTTTCTTGTTTTCACACCGCAAAAGTATCGGGATAACATTTCATAAATATTTCAAAAAAATTAGGCTTTGGTTAAATAGTTATTAGGCAGAAAAAATGTGACATTTTTGTTAAATCTATTATGGAGCATTACATCATTTGCCAAATATCGGTAATTTTGCACTGCAATCTTATAGTTTAGGTATATGGCAACAGAACGTATATTGATAGTGGATGACGAGGAGACCTTGTGTGAGGTCTTGAAACTAAACCTCGAAAATGAGGGGTATGATGTAGATGTGGCTTTTAGTGCTGAACAGGCTCTCGGCTACAATATAAAGGAGTATTCACTCATCCTACTCGATATTATGATGGGCGAAATAAGCGGTATCAAGATGGCTAAGATATTGAAAAACGATGTTGCCACGGCTGATATCCCAATCATTTTTTGCACGGCTCGTGATACCGAGGACGATATGATTATGGGACTCAACCTCGGTGCCGATGACTATATTATGAAACCCTACACCATTCGTAATGTCATAGCACGAGTTAAGAGTGTTTTGCGTAGAACGACATCCCATAAAGTTGGTAATGTGTCGGCTGAGAAGCCAAACCGTTTAGTAGTTGAGGGTCTTTGCCTTGACTTGGAGTTTAAGCGTTGCACGGTTGATGGCGAGGAGGTGAAGCTCGCACGCAAAGAGTTCGAGTTGCTCGCCTATTTGATTCAACATCGAGGAAAGATATGCTCACGAGAGCAAATCCTAAACAGAGTGTGGAGTGATGAGGTTGTCGTTCTTGACCGCACTATTGATGTAAACATCACTCGCCTGCGATCGAAGATTGGCGCATACGGCTCATATATTGTAACCCGTTCAGGCTTTGGCTATGGCTTCCGAGACTAATAAATCACATCATAAGCGCCTCTTTTTGCAACTCATAGCCTTCTCGTGGGCAATGGTGTTATGCTTTGTTGGATACCAATATATAAGAGAGAAAGAGTACAAATCGGAGTTCTTGAATGCTCAGTTACAGCAGTATAATCGTCATCTGCTCGCTACAGTCGAAGAGGGTGAGCCGTATGAAGAGTATATCGCTACGCACGACAAGCCTTTTGAAGAGTTGCGAATATCGATTATCACACTTACGGGTGCTGTTGTCTACGACAATATCATTCCACTTGACTCTCTTGATAACCATCGAGGTCGCCCCGAGGTGGCAAATGCTTTAGCAGAGGGTGAGGGATATAACATCAGTAGACAATCTACGAGTGATGGACGAGAATATTTTTACTCTGCAACACGAGGCGAGAGAGTTGTTGTCCGTACAGCAATACCATATTCAAGCACCTTGCAAGACCTGCTTAAAGCGGATTGGTCATTCCTGGTTGTGATGATTTCAATCACGCTTGTGATGAGTGTGGTGGCATACTTTACAACTCGTAAACTTGGGAAGGATATTGAGAGAGTCAATCGCTACGAGGCTGAACAGGAACGAAATCGTCTTAAACGACAACTGACAAATAACATTAACCACGAGCTGAAAACCCCCGTAGCATCTATTCAGGTGTGCTTGGAGACTCTGCTCTCGGGTATCAATCTCAGTGAGGAGAAACGCCAGGAACTTATCGAGAGATGCTATGCAAACAATGACCGCCTTCGCCGACTGCTTAACGATGTGTCGCTAATAACGCGAATGGAGGATGGTAGCGCACTAATAGGTAAGGAGAGAGTTGTAATCAATGATATAATTGATGAGGTGGCTAAGGAGTTGGAGATGCTGCCCGAAGATGAACCCCTGCTGCTCCATACCGATTTTAGCGACGAGGTTATCATTGAAGGTAACCAATCGTTGATTGGCTCCATCTTCCGCAACCTAACCGAGAATGCCATTGCCTATTCCGAGGGTAGAAACATCTATATATCGCTACTTGAAAATAATGATAAGTTGTGCCGTATCCGCTTTGAGGATGATGGCAAGGGTGTTGAGCAGAAACATTTATCGCACCTCTTTGAACGATTCTATCGTGTGGACAAGGGTCGTTCCCGCCAAAAGGGTGGTACAGGTCTTGGTCTTGCCATTGTAAAACACGCAGTCCAATTCCACGGTGGCACTATCACCGTCACAAATAGACCCAATGGCGGCCTTAGGTTTGAGTTTACTTTGAGTAAGTGACCTTACAATGAGCCTCGGGTTAGCCAAACAATTCTTTGATTTCAGTGCCTACGCCAACTCTTTCCATTATTTGTTTTTCTCCTCTTAAAGATATTTCAAATCTCGTTTTGCCATACAAGTAATTTAATATTTATTTCGATTCTCTAATGAATCAATATATTTGCGACTATGCGATAATAACTCTCGATATTTATTCATATCATTAAACACCAAGGTATTATACCATGGCGCAATGCCACATCATGCGCCCAACAACAAAAAAAGCGCCATTCCGAAGAATAGCGCCTCTAAAGAGGTCTGAAGCGGATTCGAAGCGAAGTGCGCAGCACGAGCTCGCGAGGATACCATAAAAGCGTAGCCCGCAGGGCGAGCAATAATATCTATACTATCCTCGCAACCCTGCCCCCAAGGTGAGCAGTGCGCTAAATGATTACGCACATTGCGCCAAAAGGCGAAGCCTGTGTTTAATGAGATGTGTGTATAGTGCTCGCAATAATACACACATCCCATAAACACATTGGTATTATACCATGGCGCAATGCTATCACCTAGCCGTCGCGCCCAAAAACAAAAAAGCGCCACTCCGAAGAATAGCGCCTCTAAAGAGGTCTGAAGCGGATTCGAACCGCTGTAGACGGTTTTGCAGACCGTTGGTTAAGCCACTCGCCCATCAGACCATATCCGGTGATTGTCACCAACCGGAGTGCAAAGGTATAAAGATTTTATTAATTTCCAAAATATTTATCAAGAAATGTTGTTTTGGCGTGTAAAAACCGCCGCTATAGCTGCTTGCGCATGCGTGCCACAGGTATGTCGAGCATCTCGCGGTACTTTGCCACGGTGCGGCGTGCTATGCAGTATCCCTTGTCGTTGAGTATGTCCATGAGGTTCTCGTCGGTGAGGGGGTGGCGCTTATCCTCTCTCTCTATGCACTCACGTAGTATGGTCTTTATCTCATGACTCGACACCTCTTCGCCCGATGCTGTCTGCATGCCCTCGGAGAATAGCGACTTGAGGAGTATTATGCCGAAGGGTGTCTGCACATACTTGCTGTTCACCACGCGCGATATTGTCGATACGTCGAGGTCTGTGCGATCGGCAATATCCTTGAGTATCATGGGCTTTAGTTTGCTCTTGTCGCCATCTATGAAGTAGTCGCGCTGGAAGTCGAGTATTGTCTGCATTGTTCGCATGAGGGTGTCATGGCGCTGCTTTATTGCCGATATGAACCACTTTGCGGAGTCTATCTTCGACTTTACGAACTGCACAGCCTCCCTATCCTCCGCCTTTATTGTGCCGTCGGGTGCCACCATGTCGCGCATCATATCCTTATATCTACGCGATATGCGCACCTCGGGTATTCCTGCGGCATTCAGCGATAGGCGCATTGTGCCATCTGTGGTGTCGAGGATGAAGTCGGGGGTTATGTATGGTGTGGCATCTATGCCTCCCTCGGCGTATAGGTTTCCGGGCTTTGGCGATAGTGTGCGTATATACTCTATAGCCTCGCGGAACTCATCCTCGCCAATGCCGAGGCGTGCTATGAGTCTCTCGTAGTGCTTCTTTGCGAATGCCTCGAAGTGTGACGTCACAATCTTGTGTGCCAGGCGACGTGCTGGTGTGTCGAGGTGCTGGCGCTGCATCTGCAGCAGCAGAGACTCCTGGAGTGTTCGTGCGCCTATGCCTGCGGGCTCGAGCTCCTGTACTATGGCGAGTATGCTCTCGAGCCTCTCCACGCTTATATCTATGCCACGTGTGAATGCCAGGTCGTCGGCCAGCGACACCATATCTCTGCGTAGGTATCCGTCGTCGTCGATGCTACCAACGATGTATGCCGCCACTATCATATCCTCGTCACTCAATGATCGGAATTGCAGCTGCTCGATGAGGGACTCGCCGAGGGAACGGCCCTCGGTGATGTATACAGGTCGCTGCTTGTCGTCCTTCGAGAAGTTGTTTATTCGCGCCTTGTAGGCTGGTGTGTCGTCCTCCTTGCCGAGGTACTCGTCTACGGATATCTTCTCGGGGCTATTGTCGCCCTCGGCCTTGACCTCAACATCCTCTTCGAGGACTATGTTATCCTCGATCTCGCGCTTTATGCGCTCCTCGAGCTGCATTGTAGGTAGCTCGAGCAGCTTGATCATCTGTATCTGCTGTGGCGAGATCTTTGTTTGTAGCGAAATTGTCTGTTGAAGTCTGTTTGCCATGGTGTATTAATTGTGTCATTAAACAATAAACGGTCGGCCTGTGGCCGGCCGTTTATTAGGCGTTGTACGACTAGAACTCTGCGTTCTTTGGGGTACGTGGGAATGGGATGACATCGCGGATGTTGCCCATGCCTGTCACGAAGAGGAGCAGACGTTCGAAGCCGAGGCCGAAACCAGAGTGTGGTGCCGAGCCCCAACGACGTGTGTCGAGGTACCACCATAGCTCCTTACGGCTCATGCCTAACTCATCAACCCTAGCACAAAGCTTGCCAAAGTCTGCCTCACGTTCCGAGCCACCGATAATTTCGCCAATCTGTGGGAACAACACATCCATAGCGCGTACTGTCTTGCCATCCTCGTTCTGCTTCATGTAGAATGCCTTTATCTCCTTTGGATAGTTGATGAGGATCACGGGGCGCTTGAAGTGCTCCTCCACGAGGTATCGTTCGTGCTCCGACTGAAGGTCGCAGCCCCACTCGCATGGGAACTCGAACTTCTTACCCGAAGCCTTCAATATCTCGATACCGTCGGTGTAGTCGAGGCGTACGAAGTCGTTGTCGAGGACAAACTGAAGTCTCTCCAAGAGACCCTTATCCCACATCTTGTTCATAAACTCGAGGTCCTCGCGGCAGTTCTCCATGGCGTAGCGTATGAGGTACTTTAGGAAGTCCTCTGCGAGGTCCATGTCGTCCTGCAACTCGTAGAATGCCATCTCGGGCTCAATCATCCAGAACTCGGCGAGGTGACGTGGTGTGTTAGAGTTCTCGGCACGGAATGTAGGGCCGAAGGTGTATATCTGTCCGAGGGCCAAAGCACCGAGCTCACCCTCGAGCTGACCCGATACAGTTAGGCTACAAGGCTTGCCGAAGAAGTCCTGTGAGTAGTCTACGGTGCCATCCTCGTTGCGTGGTGGGTTCTGCATGTCGAGTGTCGAGACGTTGAACATGGCACCAGCACCCTCGCAGTCCGAGGCTGTGATGAGAGGCGTGTGTAGGTAGTAGAAGCCTCTGTCGTTGAAGTACTTGTGTATTGCGAAGGCCATGGCGTGGCGTATGCGCAATACTGCGCCGAAGGTGTTTGTGCGAGGACGTAGGTAGGCGATGTCGCGGAGGAACTCCAACGAGTGACCCTTCTTCTGTAGTGGGTATGTCTCGGGGTCGGCAGTGCCATATATCTCTATGCTGTCGGCCTGCACCTCAACACCCTGGCCTGCGCCGAGAGATGCTACGAGCTTACCGTCAACACGCAAGCAGGCGCCTGTTGTTACGCCCTTTAGTGCTGCCTCGTCAATCTTTGTTAGGTCAACAACAACCTGAATGTTAGCCACACATGAGCCATCGTTGAGTGCTATGAATGCTACATTCTTATTTCCACGCTTGGTTCTCACCCAGCCCTTTACTGTGACATCTCTGCCATCGCCCTCCATCTTGAGGATTTCGGCAATACGTGTAAGTTTCATAAGTATATATTATTTCGTTCGTTTCGTTGTGGAATAACGCCATTACAGATTGCAAAATTACTAATTTTTTTGTAAACGATTGCTCTATCATCACTTTTTTATACCTTTGTGATGCTTATTTACCGATATTTTTATATGAAAAAGTCATTATATACAACCCTTGTGCTTGTCGTCATGCTCCTTGCATGTTGCGACATGGCCCTTGCGCAGGCGCGCATCACACGTTCCGAGTTCGTATGCTACGATAAGCGTGACGATGCCAAGCGCGACATACGCACAGGCATAGAGAGACATATCGTCTTTGCCCCCACGCTTGCCTTCGAGAGTGGTGCGGGTGCTGTGCGTGCCGCCTATGAGCAGCGCCTCGAGGTGCCCGCCTCATGGACAGACTACAACGCATACCTACATATGGAGAATGTGGGTGGCGACTACGCCATCTTCATCAATGGCGAGCAGGTTACTGCCCCCATTGACCGCTTCACACCCACCGATATGTATATCTCGCCCTACCTCGTGCAGGGCACAAACACCGTCGCCGTTGTCGTTGTCGACGAACCCTATATGTCACTCCTCGACGAGAACCTCGTGCAGCCCTCACGCCCGCAGTTCACCAACTGCTATATCTTTGCACAGCGTAAGCTCGCCATCTACGACTTCAACGTGCGCCTGCGCCCCGACTCTCTTAACCGCTTTGCACAGCTGCACCTCGAGGTCATCGCCAATAACTCCTTCTCCACCGAGGAGAGCATAGGCATAGGCTACGACATATACGCCCCCGATGGAAAACTTATGGAGTATAGCGTCAACGAGCTACCCATGCAGGGCTTCTCGCGCGATACCATCACCTTCAGACCATATATATATCACTCTAACCCCAACCGTTGGTCTCCCTCCAATCCCAAACTCTACGACCTTACGCTGTATGTCAAGCGTAGCGGCATCCTCTGGGAGTATATACCTCTTAAGGTTGGCTTCGCCGAGTATGGATATACTGCCGATGGCCAGATCACAGCCTTCGGCACACCCCTGACACTTCATAAGGCGACGTATAATGCCGCTGCCGACCGCGCCAAGACCGAGCAGGAGGTCAAGGCCCTCAAGGCGCAGGGCATAAACTGCCTATGTCCGGACTACCCACAGCCCACATGGTTCTACGATGTGTGCGATAAGGTGGGCATCTATGTCATCGACTGTGCCGCCATCTCCTCGCCTACGGAGTGCGATAATAGGGCTGTCGGTGGCACCCCCGCAAATGCACCATGGCTTGTTGATGACTACCTGTGTCGCGTCGAGACGATGTACCATAGGGCGCAAAACCATGTATGCATCATCGCCTTCCGCCTCGCTGGCGACATGTCAGGAAATGGATATAATATGTATAAGGCATACGAACTCTTGAAGTCGAAGGGCGACAGCCGCGCCATCATCTATGGAGGTGCCGATGGCGAGTGGAATAGCGATATTTAGCCGTGTGGGTGCCGTGCGGGTGCCGTGCTGGATATATCACTAAAATTTTTTTGGGTGCATAAATCGCTGTAATATGCTGCCTGATAGCGAGTTGTGAGTGGGGTGGTGTTTGAGGCATAAAAAATATTTTCAAAAATATTTGGTGGTTTGAAAAAAATGCTATACTTTTGTCCTTTGGAGAGGTGGCAGAGTGGTCGATTGCGGCGGTCTTGAAAACCGTTGAGCTGCGAGGCTCCGGGGGTTCGAATCCCTCCCTCTCCGCAAGACCACGAAGCAAAAAGGTATCGAGAAATCGATACCTTTTGTT
>JAGCLX010000077.1 GCA_017646785.1 Alistipes sp. | reverse complement strand
GTGTGACTCAAGGTGTGTAATGATTACCTTTGGGCACTAGATAGGCTCTGCGAAGATTTCGATAGAGTACTCGATACCCTCGAACTCGTTTATGATAACCTTCTCGTATGACTTAACGTTAGCCTCGAAGATAGCCTTCTCAGCCTCGCGTACTACAACCACAGCCCATGCCTCGCGGGGGATAGCGTTACGCATGTTGCCACCCTCTACTGCTGCGAGCTCCAAGCCGTATGACTCGGTTTCCTGGCGCAACAAGCGGAACAACACCTTGTTAGCGTTAGCGCGCTGTGTGCCAATCTGAATACCTGAGTGACCACCCTTCAAACCCTTAACAGTAACCTTGTATGCTGCGAACTTACCCTCGAGAGCCTGCTCACGATACTTGAATGTAACGTTTACATCCATACCGCCAGCGCAACCCACATACAACTCGCCCTCGGTCTCAGAGTCGAGGTTGAGAAGGATGTCGCCCTTGAGCATGCCGCTCTGAAGGCCGAAAGCACCATCCATGCCTGTCTCCTCGGTAGCTGTGAAGAGGCACTCCAATGGACCGTGTACGAGGTCTGCATCCTCCATAGCTGCCATAGCTGCTGCCAAACCGATACCGTTGTCAGCACCAAGTGTTGTGCCGTTAGCTGTCACCCACTCGCCATCGATATATGCCTCGATAGGGTCGGTAGAGAAGTTGAACTCCTTGTCGTTGTTCTTCTGTGGCACCATGTCGGTGTGTGCCTGAAGGATGATACCCTTGCGGTCCTCCATGCCAGGTGTTACGGGCTTGTATACATATACGTTCTGAGCCTCGTCTACCTTATGCTCAAGGCCAAGCTCCTCTGCCCACTTAACGATGTATGCGCGGATGGCATCCTCCTCGTGTGAGGGGTGGGGAATCTCACAAATTGCAGCAAAGTGCTTCCACACCAATGCTGGCTTCAATCCTTTCAAATTCTTGTCCATAATAAATTAATCTATTAGTTGTTAATTATTTAGATGCTTAGTTATGCTCTTTATTCGTATGCTTAAGGCTGTTTTCCAGCTCCTCGCGCTTGTCAAACGCATCGACAATATACTTCACCAGTCTATGGCGTACGATGTCGCGCTTGTCGAACTCTACAATGCCTATGCCCTCGATATTCTTGAGCGTCTCCATTGCGCGCGTAAGGCCGCTATCCGAGCGACGGGGTAGGTCGATCTGTGTGACATCTCCAGTGACGATGAATTTGGCATTTCGACCCATACGTGTTAGAAACATCTTTATCTGCGATAGAGTCGTGTTCTGTGCCTCATCGAGGATTACAAAGGCGTTATCCAGTGTGCGACCACGCATATATGCCAGAGGGGCAATCTGCACTGTGCCCTCCTCGATATACTTCTGTAACTTAGCAGCAGGTATCATGTCGTTAAGGGCGTCGTAGAGTGGCTGCAAATAGGGGTCGAGCTTCTCCTTCATGTCGCCAGGTAGAAAGCCGAGCTTCTCGCCAGCCTCCACAGCGGGACGTGTGAGGATGATGCGTCGCACCTCCTTCTCCTTGAGCGCGCGCACAGCAAGGGCAATAGCTGTATATGTCTTACCTGAGCCTGCGGGACCCACAGCGAAGAGCAGGTCGTTGCGCTCAGCTAACTTCACCAGCTTCTGTTGGTTGACAGTGCGGGCACGGATGATGTTGCCATTGTTACCATAAACGATGGCATCCTTATCCACTGCGGGTGGCTCTGTCGATAGCTCCTCGAGGCTCGAAGAGAAGGCTTGTGACACCACCTCCGATGATATGTGGCCATACTTGATGTAGTACTCCACAAGGGCGTTCATTCTACGCTCGAACGACGCTACGTCGCTGCGCGAACCGAGTGCCTTGATCTTGTCGCCACGAGCCACAATTTTAATCTTGGGGCATAGCTCGCGCATCTGCTCAAGGTAGGCATCCTGTGCACCATAAAGCTCGCGTGCATCTACACCTTCGACCAATATCTCTTTTGTAATATCTTCACTCATAGTATGTTATATCTTTCCATTTAAAACAACAACGTAACACCCGCCGTAACGCGATATGTGCGTGTTGTGAAATCAAAGCCGCCAAACTGGTTTATGCTATCCTTAAGGGCATAGACATATCGTGCCTCGAGGATAAAGTGGCGGGTAAGTCCCACGCCTATGCCTGCCGCGATGTTCCAGGTGGGGTGCACTGGTCCATAAAACATGGCGTTGCCACCCTCTGTATACTCCGCGCTGCTCATAACCGTGAATAGCGGTCCGGCGTTGACTCTTATGCGGCTGTTGAGCAGACGTAGCGACAAGAGTACGGGAATGTCCACAGTGCGAGTCTTTATTCTGCGGTCCACGCTCTTTGTGGCCGCCATGATTGACGCACCTTCGTAGATGATCTCACTCTCGATGGCGAAGTATTTACCGAAGCACACCGCCATATCCAAGTGGCCCGCAATGCCCAGTCGTGGCGAGAGGCTCACATAGGGTGTTGATACACGCTGTATGCCGGTGTAGGAGCCGCCCAAGCCCAAGCCCCACTCAATGCGTACTTTAGGTAGGTCGTCGCTGGGGTAGTACGAGTAGTGCATCTCTTGTGCCGCGGCAGTGTCCATGCAAATAATTGAGGATACCACCGTAGCCACTACTACAATTATACTCTTATATTTACTCTTTAAACTCATACAATCCTTCAAAGTTACTCACTTTTGATAAAATAACCAAAATATTGCGTAATTATTTTATAAAGTTTTCAAATTCCGTGGATTTTATCTATCTTTGTGGCGTAATATGTATATGAGAAAGTAATATAAATGATATAAAGCTATGAGTCTTGTTGCAATCGTAGGTCGCCCTAATGTGGGTAAGTCAACACTTTTTAATCGCCTTGTGGGTCAGCGTCAGGCTATCGTCGATGAGACGGCTGGTACAACACGTGACCGTCACTATGGTAAGACTGACTGGAATGGTAAGGAGTTTTCTGTAATCGACACAGGTGGTTACACCGTAAACTCTGAGGATATCTTCGAGGACGAGATTCGCCGTCAGGTGATGCTCGCAATCGAGGAGGCAGACCTCATCCTCTTCCTCGTTGAGGTGCGCACAGGTATCACCGACCTCGATATGATGATGGCCGATATCCTTCGTCGTTCGGGTAAGAAGGTGATGCTCGTATGTAATAAGGTTGACACATACGACCTTATCTACTACTCACACGAGTTCCATGCCTTGGGCCTTGGTGAGCCTTTCTGCATCAGCTCAATGTCGGGTAGCGGTACTGGTGATATGATGGATGCCATCCTTGCTAACCTCCCTGAGGATACATCTGCTGAGTACGATGCTTCGCTCCCACGTATCACAATCGTGGGTCGTCCTAATGTGGGTAAGTCGTCAATGACTAACGCACTTCTGGGCACCGAGCGTAATATCGTGACCAACGTTGCGGGTACAACGCGCGACTCCATCCACACTCGCTACAATATGTACGGCATGGACTTCTATCTCGTCGATACCGCCGGCATGCGTAAGAAGGGTAAGGTGACCGAGGACCTTGAGTTCTACTCTGTTATGCGCTCCATTCGTGCTATCGAGAACTCTGATGTCTGTGTGCTTATGCTCGACGCGGAGCAGGGTATCGAGTCACAGGACTTGAACATCCACAACCTCATCGTGCGTAACCGCAAGGGCTGTGTGATTGTAGTTAACAAGTGGGACCTCGTGGAGAAGGATAGCAACACCATGAAGGTGTGGCGTGAGTTCCTCGAGAAGAAGCTCGCTCCATTCAGCGATATTCCAATCATCTTCACATCGGTAATCAACAAGCAGCGTATTCTCGATGTGCTCCAGGCAGCAATCCGCGTATATGAGTCACGTAAGCGTCGTATCTCTACCTCAGAGCTCAACGACTTCTTCTTGCCTCTCATTGAGAACTATCCTCCTGCAGCAACAAAGGGCAAATATATCAAAATCAAGTATGTGACGCAGCTCCCAACGCCAACGCCACAGTTCGCCTTCTTTGTGAACTTGCCACAGTATATCAAGGAGTCGTACCGTCGCTTCCTTGAGAACAAGCTTCGTGAGCAGTGGGACTTCTCGGGAGTGCCTATTCAGATATATTTCCGCCAAAAGTAATTTTGCGTGATAGTGGCGCATCTGCGACACTTCAGTCAAAATGGCGAATGGGAAATACGTCAAGTATGTCCCATCCGCCATTTTTCGTATCAGTGCCACATCTACACCACTCTGACGCGACATTCGCGTGATAAGTCAGCATTAAAATTTGTTTTGTTTACTTTTATTTCGTAAATTTGTCTACCAATAGACTACTAACTAAATTAAATTTATATGGAACAGACTAAATCAAAGTTATCGCCAACGGCCAAGGGCTTAATCGCTGCGAGCTGTTGTTTTCTAATTCTATCGCTTGTCTATTTCTTTGTCATTGGAAGACAGTATGTGTCGTCGGAGAATAGCGATATTGTCGAGGAGGAGGTTTTCTACGAGACTATGGACTATATCACCGATGAGGATTATGAGGAAATGGCAAATGAGGGTTGGGCTGAATAGTAAAAATGTTGTACGGCTAACCCTATTTATTAAGTGATTGCTCGCATCGTCTAATCATGTAGACTATGTTGAGCGGTAGTGTTGGATTAATTAAGTAAACAGAATAATTATGGTTCAGATTATAATAGCGATATTGGCGATTGTCGCTCTATACTTCTTTATTAAGAAATATAAGTCTATCGATGCTAAACTATTTGATAATGGTAGTTATGTGCCTATGGGTAATGTGTGTCTATACATATCTATCTGCCTCGGTGCTATACTTGGCTTTGTGGTATCTATATACTCTATGGTATGTAGCGACAACCCATTCGATTTGGGCTTTAGCTCATGGGGTATCGTTTGTCACATCATCCCATATCTCCTCTTCTTGACTATCTCTGTATGTTTCTATAGAGCATTCTCCGTGGAGGCAAAATTGAGCCGTTGTATATGGCGTTCACTCTTCATGTTGGTAGCCTGCTTGTTGGGCTTCATCGGTGGCGTTTTGGGTAGTGTTATCACACTTTTGTTTGTATGCTTGTGGGTAGCTCTAAAGGTTATATTGGCGATGCTTGGTGGTAGCTCTTCACGTTCTTCACGTTCTTCGTCAAAAGAGGAGGAGTACGATGCTACTATTACCGATGAGAGTGGCTTTGAGCGCAAGCTTAAGGAGACAAGCTATGATACCTATGTAGATGATAAGGGTGATCGTTGGAAGAAGGTTGACGGCGGTCATGTAGTGCGCGAGGATTAACATCTTTGCCCGCATAAAACAATAACGCCCACTCACACGAGTGGGCGTTATTGTTTTTTATATGCCTCTCAATTAGTTGAGGTTGAGGCGCTCAGCGCTATATAGATAACGCTTGATGCTACGCTTAGGTGTCTTAACGAACTCCTCGCGGTGGATTACGATGTTTGCAACCTTCTCATACGATGCAACCATAGTGTTGAGCTGCTTGAGGTTCTCATCCATAATCTCCTGTAGGTTATCCAATGCTACGCCCTCGGCATTTGCCAACTCGTAGTCGGGAACAACCAAAGCTGTGAGGCGGCCATTGTTCTCGATAACCAACGACTCAGCAACCATATAAAGGTTATTCAAGCGCTCCTCAATCTCCTCGGGGTAGATGTTCTGGCCAGAGCCTGAGAGGATCATAGTCTTGCAACGACCACGTATGTAGAGCGTTCTGTCGCTATCCATGGTACACATGTCGCCCGTATGCAACCATCCATCCTCATCCAACACAGCCTTTGTGGCGCTATCATTCTTGTAGTAACCAGCCATGACGTGCTCACCACGAATTAAGAGCTCGCCAGGGATATTCTGGGGATCGCGTGAGTCGATGCGAGGCTCCAAAAGTCCCTCGAGGACACGGCCACATGAGCCTAACTTAAAGTACTGAGGCAACTCGAAGCTGATGAGAGGTGCGCACTCTGTCATGCCGTAGCCCACAGTGATTGGGAACTTAATCTTACGCAAGAAGTTCTCAGTCTCCTGGTTGAGTGCAGCGCCACCCACGATGAAAATCTCGATGCAACCACCGAACTGCTCCATAAGACGCGACTTGATGGTAGAGTAGATGGCTGTGTTAAGCAATGGAATACGCATAGCGATACTCATTGGGCCCTGCTCCAACATAGGAAGGATGCTCTTGCGGTATACCTTCTCGAGGATGAGGGGCACTGAGCACACTGTTGTGGGGCGAGTAACCTTCATAGCCTCTACAAGAATCTTTGGCGAAGGAATACGGCCGAGTAGGGTGATGTGACCGCCGCATGCGAGGGGTGACAAGAAGTCGAATGTACATCCATAAGCGTGTGCCAAAGGCAAGAACGACAATGTGCGTGAGCCCTTGCGGAAGTAGTAGTCACCTGTGTCGGGGTTCTTCATGTTCTTAGCGAAGATGACATTACCAGTAAGATTGTTTACGGTAAGCATAACGCCCTTTGATGAACCAGTAGTACCCGATGTGTAGTTTAGCAAGCACACAGCATCGTTAGGTATGTCAGAATACTTGATGTCGTCTATGCTAAATCCGCGTGGATATGCCTCGCGGTAGTTCTGGGTCATGTTCTTCATGTAGTTGGTGAGCTTGTCGCCTCCCTTCTCGTGGATAACATGGAAGTCGGTGAGCGAGAAGACAGCCTTGATGGCAGGAATCTGGTCGCCCTCGATATCATCCCAGAAGTTGTCACCCAGGAAGAGCATCTTACTTTCCGAGTGGTTGATGATGTTAATCACATCGTTGGGGTTGAAGTCCTGAAGAATGGGCACGATGACTGCACCATATGTGATTGTAGCGATATAGCTTATGCACCAGCGAGTGTTGTTACGACCGATGAGTGCAATTTTATCACCCTTTTCAATGCCTGCCTCCTTGAACATGAGGTGTAGCTTTGCCACCTCCTTAGCAACCTCGTAGTATGAGAATGACTCACCCTTGAAGTAGTCTGTCAAAGCTGACATCTCGCGGTTGTCGCGGAAGCTCTGCTCATAGAGCTTAATAAGATTCTGTTCCAGCATATTTATTATGTTTTGGAATTATACTCTTCACTATTTTGCGACTACAAATATAATAAAATTTTGTCACCTTTGCAAAATTCAACCGATTTTCTTATTGCAGAAATATTAATTTTAGAATATATTATTTGCTATGTGCTGTCAATTAGGTGTTTATGCGGTTATGATGTATGAATTTTTCGGCAAAAAACTATTCTGCAAGTAAAATAGACCTATCATGCTACCATATTTCGCATACCCAAAGAGTAGATTTTTAACCATCCTCTTTGATTGTATCAATTTATTCGCTATATTTGCAATCTGTTTGGCTCTTTAGTTCAAGGGATAGAACGAAGGTTTCCTAAACCTTAGATCCGAGTTCGAGTCTCGGAGGGGCTACATTGTGATGTATGAGTGAAAATAAAAGGCTGTTCCACAATTGGAACAGCCTTTTGTGTGTTATGTATATTTGAGATTAATCTCTGTTACCGCCAAATATGCGTAGGAGGTGGAGGAAGAGATTTATGAAGTCGAGGTAGAGGGTCAGAGCACCGAGGAGTGCTAAGCGCTGGCCACCTTCATCTGCGGAGCCATACTCCAAAAAGAGTGTGCGTAGCTTCTGTGTATCCCATGCAATAAGTCCAACGAAGACTATAACACCCACATAGGTGATTACCCAGTAGAGTGTTGATGAGGCAACGAAGATATTGACAATCGTAGCGATGATAACGCCGATGAGCAACATGAGGAGTAGGTTACCAATGCGCGAAAGGTCCATGCGTGTGGTGTAACCCACAATGCTCATCGTTAGGAATGTGCCCGCTGTTACGAAGAACGTTGTGGAGATGGTGCCCATGTCATAGACCAAGAAGATAGATGACAGGGTGATGCCCGTAAGCACGGAGTAGGCAATAAAGAGTATTATTGCCATGCCTATAGACATTCTCATAACGCGTGCAGAGAGCCAAATGACCAAGCCAATTTGTGCGATGAGCAATATCCATAATAGTGATGGATTTGTGGCAAGTGTGGCCCAAAATGCCTGTGACTGTGATGTGAAATAGGCGGTAAGACCTGTCAAGGTGAGGGCTGCCGCCATCTGCATATAGAGGCTCTTGAAGAGCGCCGATACCATCGACTGTGTGCCAGCCCCAGTAGTTGTGTAATTTGTCATACTATTTTGTTTTTTTATTGTTAACGTTTTAGTGCTATCATTATTGTATACTCGACAAAGATAGTCAAAATATGTGACATGCACAAATTTGTATCGTATACCATATATTATATAACCAATCACAAATAGCCGTGCTTGGCGTGTGGTTTGGTAACAAACTCTTTTCAGTAATGTTAAAGTTTTGTTACATTTTATTGCTCCTATTGCAAGAAATTTTTGTGCGTACTACATTTGTGGTCGAAAAGATGAATTAACTAATTTTTATACTATATGATGAGTATTTTAACACTTCTTGGTGCTCTGGGTATGTTCCTCTATGGAATGAACCTTATGAGCGGTGGCCTACAAAAGGCGGCGGGTAGCAAAATGCGTGGCTTCCTTACGGCAATGACCTCTAATCCATTTAAGGGCGTGATGACGGGCTTGGGTATCACAACGGTCATCCAATCATCATCAGCAACAACTGTTATGACTGTAGGTTTTGTAAATGCTGGCCTATTGACACTTTCACAGGCTGTTGGTGTGATTATGGGTGCTAACATCGGTACTACGGTTACAGCATGGATGGTGTCACTCCTTGGCTTCAAGGCCGATATCTCGCTCTTTGCAGTGCCACTTATGGCCGTAGGTTTCATTCTTAGCCTTTCTAAGAGTGACCGCCGTCGCCACATCAGTGAGCTTATCATAGGCTTCTCGCTCCTCTTCCTTGGTTTGTCGTTGATGAAGGGTGCAGTGCCCGATTTGCGTGAGACGCCCGAGGTGCTCGCATTCATCCAGAACTGGACAAGCTATGGCTTTGGTTCGGTGCTCATCTTCTTGTTGCTTGGCACGGTGCTGACCCTCGTGTTGCAGTCGTCATCGGCAACCATGGCACTCACGCTTATTATGGTAAATATGGGGTGGATACCCTTTGAGATGGGTGCTGCGATGGTGCTTGGTGAGAATATCGGTACTACAATCACTGCAAACATCGCTGCCGCAGTTGCTAATGCCAATGCACGTCGCGCAGCTATGGCTCACACGTTGTTCAATGTCTTTGGTGTGATCTGGGCACTCGCGCTCTTTACACCATTCCTCAAGCTTGTTGGTTTGACAATCACATGGATGGGACTCCCTAATCCTATGGATATTGTACACTCGGCAGATTTAGCTATGACTACTGATGAGGAGATGGCATCGCTCTACGGTGTATCTATGCTCCACACGCTTTTTAATGTGTTTAATACATGTATCCTTGTATGGTTTGTGCCTGTGATTGTTAAGACTGTGACCGCTATGATTAAGGATAAGAAGGGTGCTGAGGAGGATACCGTGAAGCTCAAGTTCATCGATGCGGGTCACCTCTCAACTGCCGAGCTCGCTATCGGTCAGGCACGCAACGAGGTCGTTCACTTTGCCGAGATCTCACGCCGCGGTGTAGACTTCATCCGTAAGGCTATCAACGCAAAGAGCGATAAGGAGTTTGAGGAGGCACGCCAGCGCCTTGTTAAGTATGAGGAGATTTCGGACCGCATCGAGTACGAGATTGCGCAGTTCCTTAACGCACTTCCCGAGGATAGTATCTCGGAGGATACACGCACAGAGACAAAGCGCATGTACAAGATTATCGGTGAGCTTGAGAGCTTGGGTGACTCAGGTGAGAGCATCAGCCGCATCCTTGCGCGTCGCAATAGCCATGGTAAGGTGTTTGCTGATGAGCAGAAGGCTAAGATTGAGACTATGCTCGTGGCGGTGGATAAGGCTTACGGCATCATGATTGACAACCTTAAGGCGGAGCATTTCGAACCACTCGGCTTGCGCATGGCTACCGACTGCGAGATTGAGATTAACGACCTGCGTAATAACATCCGCGAGGAGGAGATTCGCAAGATAGAGACCGACGGCTCTAACTACCAGTCGAGCGTCTACTACCTCGACACCGTGTCGGAGATCGAGCGCATGGGTGATTTTATTATCAATATCTCACAGGCCCTCGACAAGTAATTTGTTGTGATAGCGGCGCTACTGCGACGCTTCAGTCAAAATGGCGAATGGGAAATACGTTTTAGTATGTCCCATCCGCCATTTTTTCGTGTCAGCGCCACATTAGTACCACTCTGACAACAAATTGGGTTGTGGGGGTAGTAGTTTAGGGAGTTTAGGGAGAAAACTCTAAATTCCCTAACCTCCCTAATTTCCCTAAATTCTCTACTATCTCTAACTTAATTTTCTGCCTGAAAAATATGTTAACTCGCAGATTATTAAGCCCATAACACTTTTGCTGAAAAAAAAGAGTGAGACGAAGTTTGCATCTATTGAAAAATTAGTATCTTTGCAGGCCCGAAATTAGGTTTTCGGGTGTTGGATTACAATAATTTATAGTATTAACTAAACTTTTAACAAAGTGGATTCAAGAAGTTACAAGACTATCTCGATCAAGGCAGAGGACGCTCAGAAGGAGTGGTTCGTGATTGACGCTACGAACGAGATTTTGGGACGCCTTGCTTCGCAGGTTGCTAAGATCCTCCGTGGCAAGAACAAGCCTAGCTACACTCCCCACACTAACTGCGGTGACTATGTTATCGTAATTAACGCGGATAAGGTGAAGCTCACAGGCGCAAAGATGACCGATAAGGTCTACACACGCTACACTGGTTTCCCCGGTGGTCAGCGTTTCGCTACACCTGCTGATTTCCTTACTACAGACAAGAAGCCTGAGTTCGTAATCGAGCACGCTGTACGCGGTATGTTGCCTAAGACTCGTTTGGGCGAGGCAATCATGAAGAATTTGAAGGTTTATGCTGGCGCAGAGCATCCTCACGCTGCACAGAACCCCAAGGAGATTAAGTTAAACGAGATTAAGTAAGAATTATGGAAGTTGTAAACACCGTAGGTCGCCGTAAGGCCGCTGTTGCTCGCGTATTCGTGAAGCCCGGCAATGGTAAGATTACAATCAACCACAAGGAGCTTGAGGTATACTTCCCCTTGCACATTCTCCAGTATGAGGTTAAGCAGCCTTTGATGGTTACTAACACCTTGGAGAACTATGACGTTACTATCAACCTCGTAGGTGGTGGTATCAAGGGTCAGGCTGAGGCGGCTCGTATGGGTATCGCTCGTGCACTCTGCCAGATCGATGCAGAGATGCGTCCTGTATTGAAGAAGAACGGCTTCCTCATGCGTGATTCACGTGAGGTTGAGCGTAAGAAGCCCGGTCAGCCCGGCGCACGTCGTAAGTTCCAGTTCAGTAAGCGTTAATCCTTACCGATCTACTTTCGACATAAGCACAATCAGGGTTCGAAAACCTCGTGGACCACTTCTCTTAGGCCACACTCTCGTGGCGTAATGATAGACAAAGAGTCGCATTATAGGAGTGCTGCCACGCTGGTTGCCCGATTGCGATTAAACCCTCAAGAACGATCCCAATATGGGGTGTTACTCGTGGGTTGATTAAAGAGTAATAAAACAAAAAAAAGTTTAAGAAAATGTCAACACGTACAGATTTTAACACATTGTTGGAGGCCGGCGTACACTTTGGTCACTTGAAGCGCAAGTGGAACCCCAAAATGGCTCCTTATATCTTCATGGAGAAGAACGGCATCCACATCATCGACCTCCACAAGACAGCTATCAAGCTTGATGAGGCTGCAGCAGCTTTGAAGCAGATCGTTAAGAGCGGTCGTCGCGTATTGTTCGTAGCAACAAAGAAGCAGGCTAAGGAGATCGTTGCAGAGAAGGTAGCAGCTGTAGGTATGCCTTACGTTACAGAGCGTTGGGCAGGCGGTATGCTTACAAACTTCCCCACTATACGTAAGGCCGTTAAGAAGATGGCTACCATCGATAAGATGACCAACGACGGTACTTTCGACAATTTCTCAAAGCGCGAGAAGCTCCAGATCTCTCGTCAGCGTGCTAAGCTCGAGAAGAACCTCGGTTCTATCGCAGACCTTAACCGTCTTCCTGCTGCATTGTTCGTTATCGACGTACAGAAGGAGCAGAACGCTGTTAAGGAGGCTAAGCGTTTGAGCATCCCCGTATTTGCAATGGTTGATACTTGTTGTGATCCTACCGACATCGATTATGTAATTCCTGCAAATGACGATGCTGCAAAGTCAATCGCTACTATCCTTGATGTAGTATGTGCAGCTATCGCTGAGGGTGCTGAGGAGCGCAAGCTCGAGAAGGAGAAGGAGGCTCAGGAGGCTGAGGCTCAGGAGGGCGCAAAGCAGGCAAAGCCCCGCATCAAGAAGGCAGTAAAGGCTGCTGTTGATGCTGAGGAGGCTACTGTTGCTGAGGTTGTAGCTGCAGTTGAGGAGTAATCCTTATTGAGTTTCTCATTGCCGCAAGGCAAACATTTACCGAGGCGGGTAGGCAATAGGCCCGCTCGCCCGGTTTTTTAATTATCAAATTAACGAATTAAAACTTTTGAGATATGGAAATCAAAGCAGCTGATGTAATGAAGCTCCGTAAGATGACCGGTGCAGGTATGATGGATTGCAAGAAGGCTCTTCAGGAGGCTGAGGGCGATTTCGATCGTGCTAAGGACATCATCCGTGAGAAGGGTAAGCTCGTTGTAGCAAAGCGTTCTGATCGTACTGCTACTGAGGGTGTTGTAGTAACTAAGATTGTAGGCGAGAAGGCATATATCCTTTGCCTTGCTTGTGAGACTGACTTCGTTGCACAGAACGTTGAGTTCGGTGCTTCTGCAGATGCTATCCTCGAGATCGCAGTTGCAGCTGATGCAGCTGACCGTGATGCACTCATGGGCGTTAAGAACGCTGAGGGTCACACTGTAGAGGAGATGGTAACTGAGAAGTCTGGTCAGACAGGTGAGAAGGTAGAGATCGCTTACTACGGTCGTATCGAGGCTCCCTACTGCATGGCTTACGTTCACTTCAACAAGAAGCTCGGTTCTATCCTCGGCTTCAACAAGGCTATCGACGAGGAGGTAGCTCGCAAGGTTGCTATGCAGGCAACAGCTATGGCTCCCCTTTCAATCGACGAGAACGACTGCCCCGCAGACGTAGTTGAGAAGGAGAAGGCTATCCAGATGGAGATGATGAAGCAGGATCCTAAGAACGCTAACAAGCCTGATGCAATCCTCGAGAAGATCGCTGAGGGTAAGATGCGTAAGTTCTATGAGGAGAACACACTTCTCAACCAGTGTGTAGTTGGTGAGAAGGAGTCTATCCGCGAGTTCATCCAGAAGGCAGACAAGGAGGCTACAGTAGTAGCTTACAAGCGTTTTGCACTTGAGGCTTAATAAGCTATAGGGCAGCTTGCTGCTAACGATAAGCCGTCAACGGAATGTACTGAGTACAGACTGTTGACGGCTTTCTTTATTGGGTAATGACTTATAAGAGGAGGGGTAACGATGCAAGGTGACGCTGCAAAAGCGACGCCTTTTGCAGCGTTACCCTCTTAACATTTTGATTTACTTGGCTGTGAGCACTATGCGTTCGCCGCGTCCAGCAAGGGTGTATAGGAGGTTGAGGTCGACAGCCTTTGCTACGCCATTTTCGGTGTAGTTGAAGTTGTAGACTACGCCATCTGTGTCGGTATAGTAGAAGTCAATGCTATCGTCCTCCCATGCAAACTGGTACTCATCGCGGAGGTTGAGCTCAAACTTACCACTCTCCGTAATGGTGATAACACCTATGCGTGCACCTGTGCGCAGACGTACAAATGCAACGAAGGCATCCTTGGGTATAGAAATGCGTTGGCCATTCTTTTCGTAGCATATTTCGCCCTTGATATGCTCGGTATCTACGTTGAAGGTCTTGTCCCAAAAGACAATCCTATCCTTGTCGGTAGTGATGTGTATATCGCCACCTGCGGTAATTGATGTCTTCTTAAATGGCAGACACTTACGCTCGCCACTTTGGTCGATGCTGCCCACTACAGGCACCTTCTGACCAAACTGGTTGAACTGCTCTTGTGACACATCCTTATTTGCCGCTGGGAGACTGCTATACTGATGTCCATGCTCGCGGTGACGGTCTACGGTGTAGATATATCGTCCTGGGATTGTGGGGTGGGGGCGTAGCTTGTCAACGGCTACTCCAGTGCCGTTATTCGCTGCCTTTCTCCAATTCTCAGGGTAACGGTCATAGTCAATCTCGAGCATTGGTGCGTCGATATATACCTCGAAATGATCACCAAAGTTCTCGCCGAAAGGATGCACTGAGCAGCCATCAGAGCCCTTGAAACTGGTGATATCGAAGAGTATATCAACCTTCTGACCGGGCTTGTAACTAAAGACTACATCGTCTACGCTCTCCTCTTGTGAGCCATGCTTCTCGTTGCTTAGCAGGGCGTTGTCGGCAGGTATAGTTGTTGCATCTGCTCTGCTGTCATCCCACACTTTTACCTGCGCCGCAAATCGGAAGGGGCGGTAGTGTGCGACATCAAAGATTACGGAACGATACTCGTTACCGTCGTAGTTGTGGTCATATCTTTGAGTACTGTCGCGCGAGTACTCATAGGCATGGGGACTATATGTATTATTCGATGCAACGCGCACTACATCCTTATTATTTGCGCTATTTGTCAAGAAGTATATGTTGTATGTTCCATCCTCCTGAAGACCATAAAGATACTCTGTAGATGGAGGCGTTTTATAGTCCTGTGTTCGGAATGCCATAACGCGACCATTCGTACTCCAATGTTCCTCGTTAAAGAGTATCACATCGCCCTCCCATGCAAGACCCTGAATCTCCTCGTATATGTCCTCGTTATGGTCGTAATATGTTCGATAGTCGCTAAACGTCTTTGAGTATATCAAGAACTCATCACGTCCATTCTTATGCCACTGTGCACTTCCTTCATTTGCTGCGTGGTTAAGTGCTTTATATGTGCCATCCGCCTGTCGCTCCTGCAACATGATGGTAAAGACAAGCGGGTGTGCACGCTTCTGAGGAACAAGCATATAGTATAGCTCCTCATCATCGGCATACTGATTGCCATATGATTGGAGGTTATCAACAAAGATTCTGCGGTGAGTATGGTCATAACCACTGAATATCGCATTCTTGGTAATTGTCTCGAAGAAGTTTGCCTCAATATGCACCGCCTCTGTATCGCCATCCTTATGTTTGAGGATAGAGCGCATATGTAGACGGTGTTTTCCAGGTGCGGTAACGGTATAGGCATACTTGTAGTTGATGCCCTCCCAGTCGGCACCGAAGTAACCCTCCTCACCCTTGATATATACGGGGAGCTGCTCTCCTGAGTCGGAGCGTACGTCGAGGTGGTTTACAGATACCAACACCGTGAATGGGAAGAGTGCATCGGGACAAGTCTCGGGTACGGTAAACATCACCGTGACGTGCTCGTCTGCCACACCGTATATTTGTGACGATATCCACGATGGCGTAAAGTGCTGTGTACGGATGATGTAAACTGAGATTTTACGCTGTAGTTTACCATGCTTAATAAGCAGTGTACCCACCTGCTGCTCGTTACCCTCGTACATGGGGTATAGTCGCAGTGTCACACGGCCCTCACCAGTGGATTTGTTGTAGTTGTTTGTGATATTATTGTACGCCACGTTATTGTCAATCCACGTTACGGAAGGTGCTGAGTTGCCATTCTTGGTATTGGTATATTTATAAGGGAATGTCCAGTCAGTACCCGCATAGATGTCGCTACTAAGCACATAGCTTGTCTGCTCCACCCATAGGGTCTCCGTTCCATCCGTAATCTCGTTTACCCACTCGTCGATAGATATCCACGCATTGTTCGAAGCGGCAGCTGTGAGTGCCTTCTCAAACGTATCCTGACCAAAGGTCAGCATGCCCGTGATGGTGATGTTGTAGTGGTGGTTGCGGCGTATCATGAAGTTGCTACCGTCGGGATTTTGCATCACTATGCGGTAGTACTTGTCGTCGGCCTCTGTTTTACCCTTCGCGTGACCCTTGATGATGACGCTTATGAGCTTGTCGCCCGAGTTCTCGCTCTCGAAGATGTAGTCCGCAGGCTTGGTATTGATATCCGAGATGTCCGACATCAACGCCTGGTTGTTGGGTAGTGTAACAAAATCTTCAGTCTCCTCCCAATCCTCCACAAGGTCGAACTTTAGGTCGGGGTGGTGGGGTGCAACAGTGCCAAAGGCGGGGATGTTAACCGTGCGGAAGCCTGTGACGATGAAGTCGTTGGTCTCCCAGTCGTCGATAGTTACCTTCGCCTGATTACGTATCAGCTTAACGCCCTTATACTCTGTGCCGTTTATCTCGTAGGATAGCTCCGTAAGTTGGTCATGGATAGATTTGTTGCTTGTGCTGTCCATCTCGAAGCGCGACCAGTAGACAAGCATACCCGAGCCACCCTCCATGTTTGCCACAACCATGCTCTCGGTCTGTCCCGGAAAGTCCTTCTCGTCATAAAGACCACTACTATGGTTGGCAAGAAAGTGGATGATGTGTGTGTGGCTGGGTATTACGGCGGTGTACTCACCATGCTCCGAAATACCATCTTCACTCTTACTTCCTGGCACGATTTGCGCCTCCTCCGAGCTGATGTAGAGGCCAAACTCGTTGAAGCAGAAGAGCGTCATGTTGTTAACGTCCAAGCCATCGGGGTCTACAGCGCGTGTGTCCACAACCGTAGGAGATGACATGTTTGCTCTAAAGGTGATTTTTGTATATCCCTCGGGTACATCATCTGTGGTGGGTGGAATGACCACATCCTCCTGCACGCATGAGCTCAGCAGGAGTAGCAATAGGGTATATAGATATATGGCGCGTTTCATATAGTCTTAAATTTAGTAGGCATCTCTTACACAGCGAATAGCCACACCCGTAGCCTTCATGGGGTCTGCAAGCTCTGTAGTGCTGTCATTATTCTTAGGGTTGAATACCGGACCACTCGCACTCATGTAGTATCCACCGTTGAGCAGATAGTCGATGGCGTCGGCACTTTGGCCACTCTTGCCCTGAATGTCGATAATAATCTTTAGCTCCGCCTCGGTGGGTAGTCGCCAGTTGTCGTATACCTTGACGGGCGCCTTCTTGTCGTCGTTCTCGTCATCAACCTCTACATAGTTCTTGCAGTGGTCGGCAAAGGCAACCAGCTTCTTGTCGTTCGACATATTCGACAGACCGCTATAGGTCGAAAGAACAGCTCCCAAGCGCGATGCGATGACGAATGATGGCGACACGAGCTTCGAGTTCTCCTCATCTCCCGAGGTGTAGCCATACTCATCGAGCGCTGGACGACCAAGAGTATACTCATCCGACGATGCCATCATGCGCACGTGGTAGTTACGCACATTGTGGTTCTCACAGTTTGTCTCCTTCTTACTCCAGCTATTTCTGCTGTAGGTGAAGTAGTAGTATTGAATGGCGTAGTTCTCGCTGTTATTCTGCTTATTACCGCGTACCTTAGATACGGTCCAGCCCGTACCGCCGTTGCTTGAGCTTGACGCAGCACTCGAGTAGGTATACTTCACCTCCTTGGTGTCGACATTGACATCATCTATCTTATAGATACTTACGATGTGGTCGCCATTGTATTGGTATGTCGTTGGCAAGTCGCCCGAAGTGGTAGATTTTTCTACACTTCCGTTCCACTTATGACCACCCGTCGTGCGATAGTAGTAGTCATCTCGGTAAGAGTACCAGGGTAGGTTGTTGGTGATGTATATCAGCGGATACTGCTCCACGTCGATAATCTCCGTCATGCCCTCTTCGTTTGTAACCTTAAGCTGGAAGTAGCGTATTGTATGGTTCGTAGGGATGTCGCTATGCACGGCTATGTTGCCTGATATTGAGCCCTCCTCGGTTGTCGCATATATGTCAACGGCACTGTCCTTGAGCGCAGTCTTTACGTTGTACTTGTTGTAGTAGTAGGCACTACCCGATACAAACTCAACATCTACGGGCGAAGAAGAGGAGAAGTAGAGCGTCGAGGTGTCGTCGCTAATGTTGTACATATATATCTTCTCCTTGTTGACCTTCAGGTACTTAACCGTATTCTCTCCCGATATCTCCAAGTCAACCCTTTCCCACGGTGCTGTGAAGTAGGTGATATCCTTGATTGTCTCAGGCTCGTTGAAGTCCTCCGCACCTGGGGCATTGAGGTTGATGCGTAGGTCGTAGTAGGTGTTACGCTTGATGAGGTGGTAAGACTCGTCACCCGTACCTTCCTTCTTGCTGAACGATATCTGATAGTAGTTGTTTATATACTTCATTCCGTCGTATATCATCGGAATCATAACAACCACAGAGGTGCCTCGCTCGAAGACCTCATCCTTGTTCCATGTGTGCGAGTAGCAGTATAGGGTCAACTTTACCTGATAGTTTGTGATCTTACCCTCGCCATCAGTCACGGGTATAAGCTCGAAATATGGGGTCTGCGAGATTGTCGAAGACTTCCAGTAGGGGTTAGCACCCGCATTGTTCAGAGGATAGCCACCCTCAGCCGTGAGCGTAGTCCTCACGGGCATGTTTCGCACCATATATCCACTCGACTGTGCCATAAGCTCCTGGGTGAGCTTCACTTTATCGCCAGGAGTAATCGATATCTGCACCTTGGCAGCAGCACGACGTAGCGTAACCTTAATCGTGATATCCTCCTCTGTTGCAGGGTCGTTAATGACGATGTTTCCTGCCTTTGTAGGCTCACTATTGCCCATGTATGCCACGCCATCCATCAAGAACATCTGCGGATAGATTGAGCCTTGAACGCCATACTCAATACCTGATAGGTGAATATAGTTGTCAGTCTGGTCGAGTTTTAGGAATGTGTTGTAGTCGAGGATGTTACCGCTATCGTCATAGTATGCAGAACTCTCCAACGTGCTGTTGGCGATGATGAAGAAGCGATACTCGCCCATCTCCTTAAAGTCCCTCTTGGTCTTTGAGATTGTAGCCTTGCCCGATGGTGTTGCCGAGACTCTTACTCTTTCGTAGTGGAATGGTGTGTATGCTCCGCTGTTATACTCATATATGATAACATCGAGGTGACTCATGGCGGACTCATACTCGTTGTCTGCCACTTCGCCGCGCGTCTCAACGCCTGGAGTGCTGAAGCTAAGGGTTATATAGTTGTCCTGCTTGTGTGTAGTATCGTCGTCGAACATTGTCGAGCACGATATCGCCACAAGCGACATCATAACGAAGGCAATTATATGTAGTATTCTATCTTTCATGCTCTATGGTTACTCCGCGTTAACACCTTGGGCAGAGGTGTGTCGTATGTTTATAATCTTGGGGTTGTTACCGCTGTTGGGCCATCTGATATTCTCGTATTCTCCATTTACATAGAGGTTGATATACTGGTCGGTCCATTTCTGATAGTAGGATATACCAAACTCAATCTCTGTGCTGTCTGCGCCCTCGTCGCTCAATGGGAAGATGATAATGTGATACCACTCGCCTTTGCCACATTCGCCGATATTGCCCTGCTTGCCATCAACGCCTGAGTCGAAGATTGCTTCCTCCTTCTCCGCGAGCTTATCGTTAAGGTGGTATACTCTAATCTGATAGTTCTCCTTAGAACCCATAAACACGGGCTTCCACTCGACATCCTCTGGTGCCAAAATCTGGAAGTAGCAGTGGAAACCGCCCTCCTCGAGACTTCCCGCGTTATAGTGCATCGTAGGCTCCTCAGTAATGATATAGTTAGACTGCTCTGTGCCTGTAAGGCTTAGGAACTCAAATGGCACAACAGGGTTGTGGTAAGTGGGGTAGGAGAGGTTGTGCTCCTCGTACTCAGCGCCATTACCCCAATCCTCACTTGTCCAGTCTGCCACGGTGTACTCAAGCATTAGGCTGTTTCCAGCAATGTTTCTAATCTCAAACTGGTAGATGTGGTTGCGCACGATGTTGTAGTGGCTACCATCAACAGGTGCTCCGTCGCTATACTGACAGAAGGATATGGCATCCTCGAAATACTTAACCTTGCCACCCACAGTGAACTCAAGGCTTATCTTATTGCGCTCGCCAACGTAGTGGATGTTGTCATACTCTGTGACGTAGAGATAGTAGTCGCCAGTTTTGCTATCCTTTATCAATGGCATATTGAGGGCTGCGTGGCGATAGAGCCTTATGCACTCCTCTTGGTCGAGGAGCTGTGTGTCGCTCACCTCCGACCAACCAGTTGGTAGTACATATCCCGTCTGGTTGTAGTATTTGAGCGTCGCAGAGTTTATCGTTGTACCCTCATCCTTAAGCCTATCGCAGAGCTTAACCTCAATCTTTGCGGCAGCACGAAGAAGCGATATGTCGCCTATGTTGAGGTTGCCACGGCCATACAGAGGTGTTATATCCACCTCCTTGACGCCCCACATAGGTATTGCCGACTCCTCGCTCGCTGGGTCGAGCTGCGACTGGCTGTAGGTGATATCCTCCTCGCTTGCCACGTTATCCGCGCAGTTGGCCAAGACCATAAATCGGTAGTCGCTCTGCGCATCACCGTATGCTGCGACATACTCCACAAACTCTCGTGGAAGCTGTCCAATAAACTGGAACTCGGTGTGGGCCTCGTTTATGGGCCAATAGTAGAGGTCGTTAATAACACCCAAGCGCTCACCCGCAGAGGTGAATATCGCTACGCGCAAGTCGTCGGGGATGATGCGGAAGTCAAATGGCACACCCACCTCCGAGGGGTACTCCTCCTCCCACGATGCTCGGGTCTGCTGACCGCTAAGCGACACTGTAAACATCACATCGTACTGCTCGTCAGTAGATATGACGCATCTGTCTGCATCGAAGATACACGATGCAGATAGGATGCTCAATACAAGCAGTAGGATATGTTTTACAGCTCCTCGCACTACGTTATTATGCTATTGCGTTATTTCAATCCAGCGTTGTTCAACACCACCCTCCACGAGTTGATGAGTATGTAGGATGATACCCACTCGCCCTCGTCGAGGAATAGCGTCATTGTATATTCATCTTGGCGGTCAAGATACTCCTGATCGCTCATTCCTTGTCTGTAGTAGCCCTTTACGAGCAGCGCATAGTCTGCCAAGGGTAGGCGCACGAGCTCCTCGCCCGTCTCGCGGCTCTTGATATATAATATAGGTGAGGCGTCGGCTCTCATGCGGCCAATGGCGAGCTCGGCGAGTGCCACGTTTACCTCTGTCACTGCGCGTGTCGACTCCTCCTCCATCTCGGCAGAGCCTGTGGCCTGATACCATGCCTCGTATGTTATCTCCTCATCCTCGAGGAGTGTGTTGTCCCAGTTGTAGAGTCCATTATTGTCCTTAATCTCAAAAATGAACTTCTCTGCATCTACGTCGTGTCCAGACATCTCGTGTAGTAGGATGCGCACGGCGTTTGTATCTTTCATTAGCGACATTGTCTCTGTGTAGGTGCCTGGTATGTCCTTCACCTCGAGAGCCATTGTGCCGTGATATAGTGGTAGTAGGTCATCGCTTACGGTGGCCTCACCACGCTCGTTGTGCTCGCGGTACATCTTTACTTGCAACTCTTCGAGCTTTGTTGTGCCAACCTTTGTGTCGGCAAGCATGTCGAACGACTCCTCGTTCATTAGTCCTCCCCATGCAAGGAGTGTGTAGCATCCGGGTTCGAGCTCGAGGGGTATCTCGAACGCTCCCGATGATAGAGTCTCTTTATCTGTGGTGGTTATCTCCTCTATGAGGGTGTTGTTTTGGTCGAAAACATAGAGCGCAACAGAGTTCACCTCGTTGGCAAAGGCGTCAGCAAACTTTATATTGTAATCATACTTGAAGCGTATGCGGTAGTATATTCCGCAATCGCCCTCACCATCAAAGATAAGTCCATCCTTGCAAGAAGACACCGCCAGCATCGCCACCACCATTGCCGATGCGAGAAGTAGTCTTCCGAATATATGCACTCTGTTCATTTTCAAAGTTGTTTGTTGTTGTGGGTCGTGCCCAAAGTTAATTTTATTAAAGGGGCTGTCGAGCAAGCCGCCAGGCAGCCCCTTGATGTTGTGCTATATTAGCTTTTAGTTGTTTGGCTGAATGTCAACCTGCTGATTAACCAAACGCCAAGAGAGAATGTTGATCTTTGCAGATACATATGTCTCCTGATCCGAAATCTGTGGATAATCAATGAACTCTGTACCAGTATAAACAGGGCTACCATAACCCTTGATAGAGTTAATAGTAACATTGTAAATATGGTTACGAACAATACCATACTCTGCAGTCTTACCAGCAGCACCAAGGTGCTTGATATCTACATAGTAGAATGTATAACCATCCTCATAAAGAACTGCAGCGGGAACGTTCTTAAGAGCCTCGTTGGTAGCCTTAACGCTTTTTGCGTCATTAGCAAGGTCATTTGCAACATTCTCGTACACGCCATTTACAAGCTTATACCAATCCTTTTCCTTACCTGCGGTTGACAACTGGAAGTAAACCTCATTAGCAGCTACGCCAGCGGGAGCGTCAGTTGTGCCACCTGCCACGCACTGCAAATCCTCGGGCTTAAGACCTGTGTATTTCTTGGTGCCATCAGTCTCCTCAGTCATTGCAAAGTAAGTGTTCTTTAGTGTGTTAGCCACAGCTGTACGGAGATTGATATCTTCTACATACTCCACATTGTTCCAGATAGCAAGCTCGAGAGATGTTTCTGTGCCGCCAACAGTTTTTACCAATTGAGCCTTGATGACAGCCTTTGTGCAAGTTGCCTTACCAGTAGTGTTCTCACCAATGTAGGTGTGAGCACCAGCAGCAAAACCAGTGTTGAAAATCTGGTCGTCTGTTGGAGCAGCCAATGATGTTGCCCAGTAGCTACGATACCATGGAGAATCGTTCCAGTTGAAGCCCAAATCATCCGCAGTCCATGTAGTAGGGTTAATATCCTTGAGAAGCTTAGACTGTGAGTTGTCGCGATAGAGGTCCCAGCTAATAATCTTTGCATAAACATCATTTTCCAAAGCGTACTTCTCGTTTGCAATAACCGAAACCTTTGCAGCTACACGCTCAACATAGATGTTAACTGGAGCAGCCAATGCATCCACCTCTGTGGTCTTGATGTTCTCAATTGTGAGTGGGGTAGCACAAACCTCAGTAGTACCCTGTGCATATACAGCATTACTCATAACGAAGTATTTGGTATCCTCATTCTGAGTATTCTTAAATGTGCCCTGAATAGCTACAGCAGTGTGAAGCTCCTCCAATGAGTATGCTGTGTTGTTGTCTGGGCTCCAGTTAAGAACTGCAACAATCTGACTTGGGTACTGACCCTTGTAGGTCTTGAGCAAAAGAACTGGAGTTGATGTATCAGAGATATCATCGCCAGTATTGCTATCTGCGCTGAATGTAACATCTGCAGCACGAAGGTGGTTAATGCCACCGCCAGGAGTTGTTGCAGGGTTACCTGTTACATTGAATGCGTTGCCAGACTCATCGAAGAAGAAGAAGTCAGCGTGGCTAACAGCGCGCTCTGCCTCCTCACCATCTGTAAATGCTGGGGCGTCATCAGCACGAGTGATATCCGATGCCGAGAGGTTGATAGCGATATATGCCTCCTCGAGCTCACCAGTCTGAACTGGTGTGTTGTCATCGATATCCTTCTCGGCGCAAGCTGCGAAAGCAAATGCTGCCAAGGTTAAAAATAGATACTTTTTCATAGAATATCTACATGATTAGTTGATTAAATAGGGCTACCGACTCCGAGGTATCGACCACAAAGTCGGTAACCAAATATTAATTTAGTTGAGGTCGTAGTCGTTCTCAACAACACGCCATGAGAGGATGTTGATCTGAGCAGAAACGTAAGTTACGATATCCTCAGGCTTCTCAAGGTTGATGAAGTCAGATGTGCCATCGTAAACTGGGGTACCGTAACCAGTGATATCAGAGATATTTACCTTATAAACGTGGTTACGAACGATACCGTACTCTGCGGTTGAACCAGTGTTACCAAGGTGCTTGATATCCAACCAGTAGTAAGTCATACCATCGTTGTAAACCAATGCGGGCTGAACTGCAGCAAGAGCAGTGTTGAAAGCGTCAAAAGTGATAGCGTTGTATTTGCCACCCTCGTACTTGTACCATGCCTTTGCTGCACCTGTATCAGAGAGCTGGAAGTAAACCTCGTAAGCCTTAGCATCAGTTACAAGACGGTCAACACACTTGATATCCTCTGGAGTAAGACCAACGAAAGTAGAGCCATCTGCAGATGAGAAGTAGGTGTTCTTAAGAGTGTTAGCAACAACAGTCAAAAGGTCACCCTCGCCGATATAGTCCTTACCGTACCAGTTAACAACCTCGAATGGGTTACCCTCTGAGTCAACAAGCTGAGCCTTAACTACAACCTTTGTACGAACATCAGCCTCCTCAGTCCAAGCACGAGTGTTCTCACCGCAGTATACATGACCACCCATCTCGGTGTTGTCAGTAGTCCATGCGAATGTGTTATTCTCGAATGCCTTGCCGAGTGACTGTGCCCAGTATGAACGGAACCAGTCAGCATCGTTCCAATTGAAGCCGACGCTCCAAGTAGGATCAATCTTCTTGATGAGCCATGACTCCTGGTAGTCGTTGTAGAGCTCGAAACCCTTAATCTGTGCATAAACAGCCTTACCCTTGATCTCCTTCTCAACGTAGAACTTGCCACCGTCATTAGCAGTGAAGGCAACCTTTGCAGCAACACGCTCAACGTGGATAGTTACAGGGTTAGCCAAAGCATCCGCCTCGTTCTTTGCGATGTTTGCGATAGTGAGGTTAACAGCATCAACAACCTGACCTTCGCCATCAGCGTATACAGCATTGCTCATAATGAAACCATCTGTAGCGTTGCCCAAAGCAGAGATCTTTGTCTGAAGCTCGCTAAGAGTGTATGATGACTTAGCAGTAGGATCCCAGTTGAGAACAGCTACAATCTTGTTAGGATACTCGCCCTTGTAGTTCTGAAGAACAAGAACAGCATCCTTAACGTCAGACACATTGTCCATCTTGTCGGTGTTACCAGTCAAGTCAACCTTCAAGTAGTTGTTAGGACCAGCGTTTGTTGATGTTGTGCCATCAAATGAAACAGGGAAAGCAGCACCATCCTTGAAGAAGAATACATAAGCCGACTTCACAGCACGCTCCTCGTCGAGACCCTCCTCGTACACACCATCAGCGGCGCGTGTGATGTCATCAGCTGCGAGTGTGATAGCCACGTATGACTGCTCCAACTCACCCTTCTGAACGGGGACATTCTGCTCGCCATTCTCAGCGCATGCAGCAAAACCCAATGCTGCAAGTGCAATAAATAGATACTTTTTCATAAACTGAAAATTTGAGTTAATAAATTAATTGTTAGTTGTTTATATGTTTTATTGTTTGTTGTTCATCGTTACAATATGTCGGTTCTTGGCAATCTCCACCAGGGCCTCCTCAGCCTCGGGTATGCCTCGCTGGAGAGCCTCCTCGAAATAGGGCTTTGCCGCCTTATTATTCTCCATGTACACCTCCAAGACACCGCGCGTGTAGATGGCCTCAGCCATATCGCCCGCCTTGTCGAGATAGCGGAGGGCAGAGGGGTAGTCGCCCTTGAGAATAGCTGAGTTTGCAGCGTTGAGGTTCGCAACGGGGTCGTTGGGATACATTCTCACGGCTGTCTCGAACAAGTCGTTAAACTCGTCGCTACCAGGCTCGTAGGTCTGTGCAAGGATGAAGAACTCCTCCAGTGAGAGATTTTGTGGCGCGGTGTGGAGTATGCGCTCTATATCCGCGGGGGTGCTGTAGCTCTTAATCTCGTACTCGATAACGTAGTCCGAGTGACGCAGTGCGGGGTAGCAGTTATCTAACAAGTAGCGGTACTCCTCCTTCCATGTAGACTTGATAATCCACTCCTTTTTATCAGGCTCTCTGTCCGAGCGAATAGCCTCCAAAATCTCCGCCTTGTGGGGTAGTGATGATGCCTCGATATAGCGCTCAAGACCCGCCCAATCCTCTGGTTCATAGTCTGTTTTGATAAATCCATTGTCGAAGTGGTACATATCCTCGACATAGAGCTTCAGGGCCTCGGTACGACCCTTTGCCAAGCGGGTGTTATTGCTATATGGGCTCTCGGGTGAGGCATAACCCTTAATCGAAATCGACTTGATGGTGATATCCTTGTCGCGCTTCACCGAGTCTATAGTACCCGTAATTTTGGCAAGCTCTGCCACATTGTTTCGGTAAGTGGGGTAGATGTCGGTCTTGCTTACGGGGAAGTCTACGAATGCCGAGCCGCTAATCTGACGGGTCTTAACAGCCTCGTGCTCGGGGCGCAGGTAGATAAACTCGGGGTAGTAGGCCTCGATGGGAAATCTATCAACGAGCAGCTCTCTGTCAATCATCAATGGTGTGCCGCAGCAGCCAAAGTCTGAGCGTAGCAACTCCAAACGGCAGCCATCCATCCAGTTGGTGAAATAGACAGAGGCGCTGTAGGAGATAATACCCTCAGCCTCCTTGGGTGTGAGTACTACATCCTCAGCCGTTGTGGGTATCTCGGCCTCGTTACGCAGGTAGTATATGCGGCGGTTGCGTCCATAGATAGCTATCGACTTAAGCTCGTGTGAGTTATCACCATTGACGATGATGGGAGTAAGGACAACCACCTGGGTAGTCTTGATGTTTAGCTCCGAGAAGTCGATATCAATGTCGACATTCAGGTAGCCATCATCCTTAAGCTCCAGGGTAAAGTCCTTGATGTCTACCTCTTGGTTGTTCTGTGCATAACCCGTAACGGCGGTTAGGAGTAGTGCTATGGTCAAGAAAATAATTCTCATAGTGGGTGTGGTGAATTAGAAGAGATACACGAGATTTACAGCGACCTTTGTTGGGCCAACATAGTGATGATAGCCATCGCCTATCCTGCGGCCACAATTACCGCAATTAAAGACCTCGTAGTCGAGATACATATATCCGAAACCGGCCTCCAGCTCGAGGTTGAAATGCTCGGAAAGCATAAAGGCAAAGCCATAGGCGAGTCCTGCTCCGTAGGCGTAACCCTGGTAGCGCTTATCCTCGAGCACTGAGAAGTCGCTACCCAAGAAAGAGATGCCGTTGTTGATGCCACCGAAGTTGAAGGCTCCAGTGATGGCGTGAACACCTATGAAGTGGCGCGAGAAGCGGTCACAAAACCAGTAGCGAGCCTCGGGCTGCACCAGCCAGTGCTTCCATTTTGTCGCCTCGTTCTTGCTCCATGCGTTGAAGTTGCCCGAGATGTCGAGCGTCCACTTTTTGGCTAATCCAATCTCCACTCCGAGGTTGGCTGTGGCTGTAGCATCGTAGGCGATGTTGGTCTTAATTGCCACCTCCTGGGCGCGAACCTGCGACGCTCCACCAAGGATGAGGAGGAAGAGTAGGATGTAAAAGCTGTGGGTTGGTTTCATTATTTTCTGTTTTATTCGAGCCTCTTCTTGGGTGCAAAGAGTAGCCCGTTTGTTCTTGTGATTTATGTTAAAAAAAATCAACGTGCAAATTTAACTTAATATTTATAAGTATCCAAAACCAAAATCCTACATTTTATCATACAATAGACCATTTTATAGGTGAAAATAGCTAATGTATATCGAAATGTAAACAGTTCGGCTTTGGTCTTAACAAGGAATTTACATAATTTTGCAATAGAATGAATAACTAAGCGACGATGGTCTACATGGGGTATACGTACTCCAGAGGATTAGCTTGTCCTATATTAAAAAAAGAGAAGAGTATGAGTTTGTCTGTTTGGAGAAAAATAGTAACAATCCTCTTATTTGCGCAGGTGTGCTACACCGGCTATGCTAACGATAATCTCTATCAGCAGGCAAGAGGTGCGCAACGTAGCGGTGAGTATGACGAGGCTATCGTTGCCTACAAGAGCATACTTTCGCAGCCAGTTAATGCAAGTGAACTTGACGACGAGCAGCTGTTCATCTACACAGAGGCGTTGGTGCAGCTGATGAACACCTTTCAGAGTAAGGGTGAGCCCGAGGCTTGCATACTCTTGTTGGAGGAGACGTTTGACGCATCGCCACTTCTTCAGAACGAGTGCTTGAGAGATTTCTGCTCCGTAAAGGGTTATGCCCTCTCGCGCACGGAGCGCATGAGCGAGGCCGAGGAGGTCATGATGATGGCCCTAACCATGCCACTTTATCGTGCAACTCCCGAGCGCTATTTCCGCGACTATGCATACGCGGCAGCTGTATTTTACAGCAACCCCAACTATCAGACCGAGGTAATCAACTGGTGTCAGGAGGCACTACGACAGGCCTCGCTGTGCAAGAACACCTCGGGAGCTCAATGGGTGAAGGCGATGTTGGGCTCGCTCTATAAAAAGAATGGCCATCTCAACAATGCCTTAGAGCTGTTTCAGCAAGCTAAGGAGGAGGCTGCAATGAAGGGTGATGACTTGGGCGTTATAAATAGTCTGCACGCGTTGGTCGACCTATTCCTCTACTGGGATATTCCCGAGTATGCCAACTTGTACGCAACAGAGGCTGTGTGCGTTGAGCTGCGAATGAGTGCTGAGAACCCCATGGTGTCTGCCCAGACGTATATAAATAAGGGTAGGGTATTGTATCAACTCGGAGTTGTCGATTCGATATCGTACTACACAGATAGGGCGCGCAAGCTATGCCAGTCGCTACCATATAACAGTGGCATGGTGGATGTAGACCTATTGCACGGCAGTCTAATGTGCGAGGTGGGTGGCGACTCTATAAACATTGGTATAAGAGAGTTGGCGTTGGTGGCTAAGCATGGCACTGCTGCAAACCGTGCCAAGGCATATCACCAGTTGGCGCGCACCTACCTAAAACAAGAGGACGCAAAAAGGGCTAACGTGATGTTGGATAGCCTCTATACGTTGCTCAGCGCTAGTGATTTACCGCTGAATATAGCCCTCGACTATGAGCCAATTCTAAACCACTACCTCAAGCGCAAGAACTACGCTCGAGTAGAGGACTATGTCCGACTAATGCTACAGGAGCAACAGGCGCTAAAGGCGAAGAAGCTAAACTTCAACCTCGTTGAGAGCGTCGTGGATTTGAAGGTGGAGCAGAAGAGGCAGCAGCAGAGCATCATGCAACTTAAGGAGACCAATCAGCGCCTGTGGTTCTTGATTTGTATAGCCATATCCGTCGTAATCATCCTTGTCGTTGTTGTGCTGCTCTTCTATCAGAAGCGTCGCTACACCATACAGATGAGAAGGGCCGATGAGCGATTTGCCTCGTTGGCGCAAGAACTTAACCAGACGAATATCGAGAAGGAGGAGATTGCGCGCAATATCAAGGAGTTCATACGCGATAACGACAATCGTCACGAGCTGGAGACTTTGACGCCGTTTATCCTCAAGGAGAGTGGCGAGACCAAGTTCCGCCAATGCTTCGAGATGCTCTATCCGCTGTTCCTGCACCGCCTGCGCGATAGAGTGCCTTCAATCACCCGCCGTGAGGAGCTGCTGTCGATGCTTATCGTTCTTAAGCAGGACAACAAGGAGATTGCCGAGCTCTTGGCCATTGCGCCACGTAGTGTCTTGATGCTTCGCCACCGCTTCCGCCAAAAGATAGGCATGACCACCGAATACCCACTCGAGAACTTTATCGACGATATCTTGGGCTCTAACAATGCCGCGACTGCCGCGAATACTGCGAACCCTGCAAGCTCCGTGACCGCCGCAAGCTCCGAGCCCTTTGCCACAGAGCCCAACGCAGACGCTTCCACATCGGACTCTCAATAGCCGGTCATCACTTGTAGGGTAGTGGTGAGATTCTGCTCCTGCGTGGATGGTATTGCAAACTCTTCCTCGGGCATATATAAAGCCTTATAGAGTCATAAGTTTGTTAATTTTGTGATAAATATATGCGGAAAAATTTGCATAATAAAAAAACTTGTGCTATCTTTGCACCGCAATCGAGAGATAACGGTTGTGATTCTAACAATGGTGCGTTAGTTCAGCTGGTTAGAATACGTGCCTGTCACGCACGGGGTCAGGGGTTCGAGTCCCCTACGCACCGCGAAAAGGATGATCTTCGGGTCATCCTTTTTCTGTTTTTACGTTGCGCATAAGCCCACTTTTTTTTGTGGCAAGGGTAGTTTACTCGCTGACGTATACAATAACGAGCAACAGATTAATCTGCTGCTCGTTAACCTTTTGGTGAATCCGCCGGGGCTCGAACCCGGGACCCCAACATTAAAAGTGTTGTGCTCTACCGACTGAGCTACGGATTCTCCGATGTACCAATGCTTTCGCGTTTGGTGGTGCAAAGATAGTAATTATTTTTATTCTTCCAAAATAGTAGGACTAAATTTGGAGAATTTTAGCCATCTGGTAACGATGAACCTATCTTGTCGTAGATGGATGTTACTATCTAAGGTCTATCTGCGGCGCTTGCCGGCTCTGTGCATCTGCTGCATGCGCTGCTGAAGGTTGCCACTTGCCACGGTCTTCATCATCTTGCGCGTCTGCTCAAACTGCTTAAGAAGACGGTTTACATCTGCTACGTTAGTACCAGAGCCCTTAGCAATACGCTCGCGGCGGCTTGCGTTAATAATCTCTGGGCGCTCACGCTCGGCTGGGGTCATAGAGTCGATGATGGCCTCGGTCTGCTTGAAGGCGTCATCTGGAATATCGATATCCTTGAGAGCCTTACCCATGCCTGGAATCATTGAGGCGAGGTCCTTGAGGTTACCCATCTTCTTCACCTGGCTAATCTGGTCGCGGAAGTCGTTGAAGTTGAACTGATCCTTCATCAACTTCTTCTTAAGTTTGCGTGCCTCCTCCTCGTCGAACTGCTCCTGTGCGCGCTCCACGAGCGATACCACGTCACCCATGCCCAAGATGCGGTCTGCCATACGCTCGGGGTGGAACACCTGCAGGGCATCCATCTTCTCACCCGAAGAGATGAACTTAAGGGGCTTGTTTACTACCGAGCGGATAGAGATTGCAGCACCACCGCGTGTGTCGCCATCGAGCTTAGTGAGCACCACGCCGTCGAAGTCGAGGCGGTCGTTGAACTCCTTAGCTGTGTTTACAGCATCCTGACCAGTCATTGAGTCCACAACGAAGAGTGTCTCCGAGGGGTTAACGGCAGCCTTGATAGCGGTAATCTCAACCATCATTGCCTCGTCTACAGCCAAGCGACCTGCTGTATCGACGATAACGGTGTTGTATGACTTCTGCTTTGCATACTTAATGGCATTCTCGGCAATCTGCACAGGGTTGTTGTTTCCTGGCTCGGTGTACACCTCTACGCCAACGGTCTCACCAAGAATCTTAAGCTGGTCAATAGCTGCAGGGCGGTATACGTCACCTGCTACGAGCAACACCTGTCGGCCCTTCTTAGTCTTGAGGAACGAGGCGAGCTTACCAGAGAAGGTGGTCTTACCAGAACCCTGCAAACCGGCGATAAGGATTACTGCGGGGTTGCCCTCGATGTTGATGTCAGTGGCAGTGCCACCCATGAGTGCTGCGAGCTCGTCGCGCACAATCTTGGTCATCATCTGTCCGGGCTTCACCGAGCGCAATACATCCTGGCCCAAAGCCTTCTGCTTCACCTCGTCGGTGAATGTCTTTGCCACCTTGTAGTTTACATCGGCATCGATAAGCGCGCGGCGTATCTCCTTGAGAGTCTCGGCAACGTTGATCTCGGTGATGCGACCTTCACCCTTGAGTATCTTGAACGAGCGTTCGAGTTTAGAGGTTAGATTTTCAAACATATTGTTATACTACTTTTAATTATATTCTTTTAGAAAATGGGCGCACAAAGATAGTGATTAATTTTACATATCCAATGGCCACACATCTTTGTACCAGTTAGAACTGCGCCAGTAGCTTGTGTGCACGTAGCTTGGTGCCGATGTTGTGAGGCCCGAGTATATCTCCTCGTTGATGGTGTATGTGCCATACGAGCCATATGCCGAGTAGAATGTGGGTAGCGTATACTTGG
The DNA here is from genome assembly GCA_017646785.1 of Alistipes sp. Next base: position 30,203 of record JAGCLX010000077.1, on the reverse strand, counting down.
CTACTACCGTACGCTCAAGCTGCTCATGAAATGCCTCTTGTGCCTCTTTATCTGTTCCTGCGAGGTCTGCCCACTCACTTATGTCGTAGAAGAAGTGGTAGCTCTGACCCTCGTATGTTTGCATGTTGTCGCGGTCGTAGTCTATGGTGCCCGTCTTCATCAGCTCCTTAGCGGCGTCGCGTAGTCCCTCCAGCTGGCTGCAGTCAATGAGTGCCACCGACCCGCAACGCGCATTACCCGTGTACTCATCTTTGTAGAAGCTGTAGTAGCTCTTTGCCGCAGCATCGAGGTCGCTGGTTGCGCCATTGTCGGTGAAGAGGTGGGGGAGTGTGCGGTGGTATGGAAATCCGCGACCCATAATCTCGCATGGCGAGGCGATAATGTAATCTGCACAGTTTCGTAGGTCGTAAATAGCCTCCACGTTCGACATGAAGCATGCGTCAAAGAGTATGTAGTCGAGAGATATGCCCGACAGATCTATGCCCTGTGCAAGCTCCGTGATGTTTACCTGTACGTTCTTTTCGCCAAAGGCGCGAGTCTCGGGCATGCCCAAGCGTGTTACCTCTGCTCCGAGTGCCTGCTCCCACATGCCGTACGATGTGCTGAATGCCGATATGCCACCATTGTCGTTGAGTGCCTCGCGTGGTATCCAACCTTGGCCGTGACCAGCGAAGATGATGCCGTAGCGCTCTGCGGGGGCAATCTCCGCTATGCGGGCTATGTTCTGACCTATCTGCTCGGGCGTGATGAGCGCACCATCGAGGGTGATGTCCTCGATATGTCGTTCTACGCACTTCTTGTTTATGGGGTCGTAGCACAACTCGCCATAGTGAGCCTCGTGCTTCTCGTCCTGGATGAGGAACAACACGCGGTTGTTTGTGCCGATAGCACCCTCAGCTATAGCCGCCGCTGCATCCTGGATGTTGGTCTTGAAGTAGCGGTCGAGGCTTGTGCCGAAGAAGTAGAATAGCAGTGTCTGCATGCAGGTGCTCTCCTTCTTTGTTATCTGCACCACGGTTACTTCTGCTGTGGCGTGACCCTGGGCCTGCACCTTGATGGTTGCCTGGCGCACATCGCCATCATTAGCCTCCACTTCGAAGGTGATCTTGCCTATCTCCGTGGTGTCGATGTTTTTAATCCATGCTGCCGCCGTTGAGGCTTTGACGCTGCTTACTTGCTCGGCGTTTCCCAATACGTATTTGAGTGTAACACTCTGCTCGTCGTACGATAGGCTAACAGAGTTCTCTATGGCGATAGCGTAGCGTGTGCCAATGCCCTGTTCGCACGATGTGGCGAAGAGCGAAATAAACGCTACGAGGAGTATGGTGTATATGTTTTTCATCTGGTTTGGTAAATTTTGCCGCAAAGATAATAAAATTATCTTCCCAACAAAGCGATGCTATTTGTATTCGCGTGGTTTAAGGTTGTTAAATTGCCATGTGCGGTCGCGCTTGAACGTCACATTGTCGGGCTTGTTGCGGTATATACGGCCGTAGTCGAAGTAGAAACCCTTGATGCGCTCCTTGGGGCGTTGCGCAATGGGGATGAACATGGCGTCACGACTAATGATGCGGTTCTCGTCGTAGTCATACCCCTTGGATGCAAGCAGGTCGTAGGCGTGCGAGAACATCAACACATGCCAGCGCTCCTCCTCCTTAAGTCCAGTGCCTGAGGACTCTATGGTAGATAGTATGCCGTTTAGATGGTTGAAGTATAACTGCTCGCGTGTAGTGTCACCCAGCGCACCATAGGCGTATGCCATGATGTTGAGTACCTTGGGGTTAAATGGGTCTACCTCCATTGCTGCTAAACCATTCTCAACGAGCGCCTCAAGCTGCATGACGGTGGGCTGGTCGGGGTTTATTGCCGACACTATCATCAACATTTTATCCAATGCTACATTCTCGTTAAATGGCTTGTAGTTGTCGTCGTAGAGATAGCCATAATAGAGATAGTAGTACTCCAACTCGCTCAGTGGTGACGTGCCGTTGATGTACTTAAGCATGAGGTTGGTGTAGTAGTAGGGTGACGACACCGACACTGTTTGGTGTATGATGTCCTCCTCGTCTGGCACACGTATCTCGCGCTCTGTAGTATTTGCTACAAGAGGGTTAGGCTCCTCGATGCGTGACGCCGCCGAGGCGCTAACTGCCACACATAGTAGCAATAGTAGGGTAGTTACATATCTCATATTCGTTCTATTTGAAGGTTTACAGAGTCAACGCTCCAACTACCTCAAATCGTACTTCTCGACAGCACTTTTTATCGCCGAGCACAACTCCTCGGTTCCCTCAACCAATGGCAGACGCACCTCGGGGCGTGTGATGCCCATGGCGGCGGTCATTGCCTTTACACCCGTGGGGTTACCCTCCTTGAAGAGTAGGGCTATAGGCTCATTAAAACCCTCCATTGCGCGTTCAGCATCCTCGATGCGACCCTCCATAGCGTCGTGCACACAACGGCAGAAACGTTCGGGGAAGGCGTTGGCAGCCACGGAGATAACACCCGCACCACCGCGCTTTATGAGCTCCACGGTGATGCCGTCATCACCTGATATAACCAAGAAGTTCTCGGGCTTGCCATCTATGATTGCCTGCATCTGCTCGAGGCTACCTGAGGCCTCCTTCATTGCCACGATTTTGTCTGAGGCATGCGCAAGGCGTAGGGTTGTCTCGGCCGTCATGTTCACACCTGTGCGCCCTGGAACATTGTACAATATGACGGGCACGGGTGACGCCTCGGCAACGGCCATGTAGTGGCGATAGATACCCTCCTGCGATGGCTTATTGTAGTATGGTGCGACGCTCAAAATAGCCACGGTACCCGAGAGATCGTATGTGCGGAGGCTGTTAACCAGCGCATGGGTGTTATTGCCACCCATGCCCACAACGATGGGCACACGCTCGGCAACCTCCCTGACGATGAAGCGCAGGACCTCCTGCTGCTCTGTGGGTGATAGGGTTGCGGTCTCGGCTGTCGAGCCAAGCGCCACGATGTAGTCCACGCCACCGTTGATGACGTGCTCAATCATTCGCTTTAGGGCGTCGTAGTTGACCTTGTAGTTATCGAATGGGGTGATAAGTGCTACACCCACACCATTGATTTTGTCCTGTATCATAGACTTTTAAGTGTTTAGATTCAATTAAAATAGTGTGCCTTGTATAGGCTGTACCTCCTCTACCTTTGTAGGAGTGACGGGTGCTGGAGCTGTTGCTGTTGGCTCGGCTGTTAGTGCTTCGCTACCAGTTATGAGTGCCATAAACTCCTCCTCGCTGAGTATTGTCACACCCAGTTTCTCAGCCTTTTGGCGTTTTGCGGGTCCCATATTCTCGCCAGCGACAATAAAATCAACGTTGGCAGATACAGCTGCGAGGTTGCGACCGCCATGCTCCTCCACCAGCGCCTTCATGTCGTCACGCGAGCGGCCTGCAAACTTACCCGAGATAACCACGCTCTTACCCTCCAGGGCGTTGGACGAACGCTGCTTATCCTCCACCTCAAACTTCAATCCTGCCTTGCGTAGGCGCTCCACGATAGAGCGGCAGTGCTCGTTGGCAAAGTATTCGGTTATGGCAACGGCAATTTTTTGACCCACCTCCTCGGCCTCGGATAGTTCTTCCACAGTCGCTGCGGCGATGGCGTCGAGTGTGCGGAAGTATGTAGCGATATACTTAGCTGTGGTCTCGCCCACGAAGCGTATGCCCAAGGCGAAGAGCACTCGCTCAAAGGGTACGTTCTTCGACTCGCGCACACCGTCGAGGATGTTGGCTGCCGACTTCTCGCCTAAGCGGGGCAGCTTTGCCAACAGCATTGGGTTAAGGTCGTAGATGTCGGCGATATCCTTGAGCATGCCGTTCTCCCATAGTAGCTCGATGGTCTCGCCACCAAGACCCTCAATATCCATTGCCTTGCGACCCACGAAGTGGACTATGCGACCGATGATTTGGGGCTTGCACTCTGCGCTATTGGGACAGAAGTGCTTGGCCTCACCTTCGTAGCGCACAAGCTCGCTGCCACACTCGGGGCAGTGTGTGATATACTCAAAGGGCTTGCTATCCGCGGGGCGCTCCGAGAGCTCCACCTCGGTAATCTTGGGGATAATCTCGCCTCCCTTTTCGACGTAGACCATGTCGCCAAGGCGTATGTCGAGAGCAGCTATCTGGTCTGCATTGTGTATCGATGCACGCTTTACGACCGTGCCTGCCAACTGTACGGGCTCGAGGTTGGCAACGGGTGTTATAGCTCCCGTGCGACCCACTTGGAAGTCTACGCTCAAGAGGCGTGTGAGGGCGTGCTCGGCCTGAAATTTGTAGGCCACAGCCCAGCGTGGTGCCTTGGCTGTAGAGCCGAGGGTGCGCTGCTGGGAGTAGCTGTTCACCTTGATGACTATACCGTCAGTGGCGTAGGGTAGGCTCTTGCGCTCGGTATCCCAGTAGGCGATAAACTCCTCAATCTCCTGGCGTGTGCGACACACCTTCATATGCTCCGAGATCTTGAAGCCCCACTTGCGTGCTGCCTCGAGGTTCTCGATGTGTGTGGCAAAGGGTAGGTTGTCGCTTGCTATGTGGTATAGCGTGCAGTCAAGGCCTCGGCGTGCTACTACCTGTGAGGACTGCTGCTTGAGTGTTCCTGCTGCGGCGTTTCGGGGATTTGCCATGGGCGCTTCACCCGCAGCCTCGCGCTCGCTATTTAGGCGGTCGAAGGAGGCGTATGGCATGAATATCTCGCCACGAATTTCAAATACACTGGGGTAACCATCACCGCGTAGCTTCATTGGTACAGAGCCTATGGTGCGCACGTTGTTTGTAACGTCGTCGCCACGCTTGCCATCACCACGTGTAACGGCACGCTGCAGCACGCCATTCTCGTAGCATAGCGATATGGCTGTGCCGTCAAACTTAAGCTCGCATACAAACTCCACGTCGCTAACTTCGCGTGTGATGCGGTCTATCCACTCGCCAAGTTCCTCTGAAGAGTATGTGTTTGCCAGCGACTGCATGGGGTAGCGGTGCTCGACGCTCTCGAACTCCGACGTGAGGTCGCTACCCACACGACGAGTAGGTGAGTTTGGGTCTGCATTCTCTGGGTGTTTTACCTCCAAGTCTTGAAGTTCGCGGAGCAGCGCATCAAACTCATAATCAGATACTGTAGGTCTGTTCTCGACGTAGTATTGATAGTTGTATAGCTCGAGCACGGACTCAAGCTCACGCATTCTCAGTATATCTTTATCGTGTGTCATCTCTCTCTTACGCGCATAATATGGTGTAAAGTTACACAATTTGTTTGTAATGGCGAAGAAAATATGAAAAAATAAAAAAAATATTGAGCATTGCTTGCACATTATCAAAATGTCGCTACATTTGCGGAAAATTTCGGGCAGGCTATGTTTGCAAGCCTCTGCGTCGAGAGAGTAAATTACGTAAGTTTTTATTTATAGATTTTATGGCTACTGATAACAAGAAGAGACGTCTAATTACCAGCTTCCACAATCTTACAGCTGAACAGCAGGCTGAGGTTAAGGCACTATACCCATTGGGATTCACCGAAGTGATGAGCCGTTTTGATAAGCCCGATGGTTCATTCTTCTATACTGTTCCTTACGAGACAGAGGATACATACTACATGGTGAAGATTGATGTAAAGGTCGATGATGGTCAGGATGACGACAACGACGGCTACTACGATGACGACGATTTGAAGGGTGCTGATGAGTTGGCTGATGCATCTGATGAGGTGTCAGACGACGACTTTTAGTCTTAGACAGTGATGTAAAATAGAAGCGATGCAGGTCCTTGTGGGTCTGCATCGCTTGTTTTTATCTCTTGCGGTGGTTACACTCCTTGTTGCACCCCGAGCAGTGGGAGGTGTCGTGGCAGGTGAACATGCGCCACGTCTTACGGGCGATGATGACTACCACAACAACGGCTACCACAGCCACAACCATACTCTGCCAATCCATAAGCCACTACATGAATAATAGCGTTAGGTGATATCCTCCCCATGCCAAGAGCCATGCTATGATGGTGTTGTAGAGCGCAGAGCCTATTGCCCATTTCCAGTTAAGCTCCGAAGATATGGCAACAATGGTGGCGATACATGGTAGGTAGAGTAGTGCAAATATAAGGAATGCTACAGCTGTTGGTGGCTCCATGCTACCAGCAACACGCTTGCTAACCATGTGGTTAAGCTCCTCTTCTGACTCAATACCCGCGTCGTCGGGGTGTGAGTAGAGCACGCTTAGGGTACTAACGACAATCTCCTTAGCTGGTATGCCCGAGATAAGAGCCACAGAGGCCTGCCAGTCCATATCCATGGGTTCAAAAATAGGCTCTGTAACCTGTCCTATCATACCCATGTATGACATCTCATAGTGGGGTGCACTGGTATCGCTATTGTCGTGCTTGGGGCGTGGGTAGTAGCCGAGTAGCCATACGACGATTGAGGCGATGAGGATAAGACCTCCCATCTTGCGAAGATACTGCGCACACTTACTCCACATGTGGCGGAGTGTGGTCTTGGGCATCGGGATGCGGTAGGGCGATAGCTCCATGACAAATGGTGCCTCCTGCTCGCGGAACATGAAGCGACGCATAAGGCGTGCAGTGACCACGGCTATAAGTATGCCAAGCATATACATAAGGAATAGCACCGTGCCGGCATGCTGAGCAAAGAAGGTGCCTATAATCATCATGTAGATGGGTAGGCGAGCGCTACACGACATGAAGGGTACAACCATAATGGTTATGAGGCGAGAGGTACGACACTCGATGGTGCGGCATGCCATTACAGCGGGTACGTTGCAGCCAAAGCCCATTACCATGGGTATGAACGACTTGCCGTGAACACCCATACGGTGCATAACCTTATCCATGATAAATGCTGCGCGAGCCAGGTAACCCGAGTCCTCGAGGAACGAGATGAAGAGGTACAAAATCATGATGTTAGGCAGAAAGACAAGTACGCTGCCTACGCCACTGATGATGCCATCGGTGAGCATGTCACGTAGTGCTCCTGCACTCATAACCTCGTGTACAGCATTATATAGCCAGTCGACACCCATCTCTATCCATTGCTGGGGGTAGGCACCCAACTCGAACGTGGAGTAGAACATAAGCCACATGATGGCAAAGAAGATGGGGAAGCCCCATATGCGGTGCGTAACTATGGCGTCAAGCTTGTCACTCAGAGTGTTACGTGTGTTCTTTGCCGCGGTGTATGTCTCTTTCAGTGCACCCGATATAAAACCATATTTCTGGTTTGATAGCGCTGTTTCGATATCCTCGCCAAGCGCCTCTTCAATCTCCTTGCGGGCTACATCAGCCATCTTAGCCCAACGCTCCTTATGTGACGATGAGGCGATGAGTTGTGCAATCTCCCTATCTCCCTCAATCATCTTGAGCGCGAAGTATCGCGGAGGGAAGTGTGCAATTAACTCCTCTCTGTGTAGGCGCATGTCAGCATTGAGTGGTTCGAGGTTCTCCTCGATGACCGCACCATAGCCGATGTGGATATGTCGTACACGCCTGTCGTCGTTCTCGTGCACTGCAATTATAGCTTCAAGAAGTTCCTCCATGCCTCGGCCCGAGGGAGCTACGATAGGTATCATGGGCACGCCAATCATGCCACTGAGGGCCTCGTGGTCGAACTTCGCACCGCTTGACTCCAGCTCGTCGTACATGTTCATGGCGATGACCATCTTGGGGCTCATGTCGATAAGCTCGGTGGTGAGGTATAGGTTGCGCTCGAGGTTAGAGGCAACGATGGTGTTTACAATGATGTCGGGGGTGTCGTCTATAATATGTCGGCGCACGTAGACCTCTTCGGGTGAGTATGCCGATAGGGCGTATGTGCCTGGTAGGTCGGTAATCTCCAAGGTGTAGTCCTTGTAGCGTAGCGTGCCACGCTTAGCATCTACCGTCACACCGCTATAGTTACCCACGTGCTCGCTACGTCCACAGAGCGTGTTGAAGAGTGAAGTCTTACCCGAATTGGGGTTGCCAACAAGACCTACTGAGATATGCTTATGTCGGTTGTTAACGGCTCTCTCCACGATATCTTCATCGCTGATGAGTGTTGTTGACTCGCCTGCCGACAGCTGTTCAGCCTCCTCGCGTGTCATGACCACAATCATCTCGGCCTCCTTGCGGCGCAGCGAGATGTCGTAACCCATGATGTGGTACTCTATGGGGTCTTTGAGAGGCGCATCGAGGATGACGGTTACCTCCTGGCCGCGCACAAAACCCATCTCTATAATGCGACGACGGAAGCCCCCATAGCCAAGCACCTTGACTACGGTTGCTGTCTCCCCTGTTTTAAGTTCACTAAGTCGCATCTGTTTATACTTTATAATATTTGCGACAAAGGTACGAAAAATGCCGTAAGCATGCAATCCCCAAAAGTGGGGATTTAATTTATGAAATGAATAAATATCTATGTATTGTTGTTTTATTGGTAGGTATAAATAGGTAATTAGTCGGTAAATCACCATGTTAAGGATTATTTTTTTTGCAAAAATATTTGGAAAACAAAAATAATTTATAACTTTGCATGACGATAAACCTTTTAATAAATAGAAATTATGAAGACATTGGTAGAGAACATCGCAGCTCAGTATGCAGCATTTGCAGAGAACGCAAACGCTCAGGTTGAGAAGAATAACAAGGCAGCAGGCACACGCGCTCGTAAGGCAGCTTTGGAGCTTACAAAGCTTCTTAAGGAGTTCCGCAAGGTATCTGTAGAGGCTTCAAAATAAGTTATTATTTCTTGTGATAAGGCAGACATCTACTGCCGCTAACAAAAACTACCATCAATGGGCCGTACGCTAAGTACTACCTATCGATGGTATTTTTGTTGAGCGTTGTATCTGCAGCCTTCTGACAAGAAATTTTTATTGTAAGACAGACATCTACAGCCACTAGCAGAGAATGTCATCAATGGGCCGTACGCTAAGTACTACCCATCGATGGTATTTTGTTGAGCGTTGTATCTGCAGCCTTCTGACAAAAAAAAATTTTATATAAACCTTATAGGTTTCCATTTTTTTTAATACCTTTGTCGCGACTATAATACTTAGATGTATGATGGTACGTGTGAAGATGATATATGCAGTAGTTTTGGTGGTTATTTACGTAACGGCCTCGCTTATGTCATCACTTTCTGTACTGTGCTGTGACCATCCCCATCATGAGCATCATGTCGTTGAGAACGTAGAGTGTTGTTGTGGTAGTCACCATGATGTAGTGTCGTCGTTGGACAATGCCCTCGCATTTAGTGAGGAGTGTTGTGATCATAGCCATGTGCTCTTGAGCGATATTAATACACAGATAATCTCTGACAACGAGCGCGACAATAGCGCATCAAATATCTTATCTACACTCCTTACTGTTGTCGCTATGGTTGACAATGCAGGGGATGACATCATCGCACTTTATGCCACTGGGGAAATATATCGTGGCGATGAATCCATGCCGCTGCGGGCGGCTTTCTCGAGGTACGATTCGTTGCGTGCCCCTCCTGTGCTTGCTTAGGTGTCTTACGCGCCCGGTAGGGTGTCGTAGCGCCATGTCCGTATCCTCTCTCTGCTAAATGCAGGGGGATAAACTCGTATATAAAGCATAAGTAATTAATACCCAAAATACAAAGATGAAAAACAGAGTTTCTATTCTACTTGTAGCCCTCATGCTCGTGCCCATGGTAGCTATGGCGCAGCGTATGGTTACGGGTACAGTTTTAGATGCTAACAACCAGCAGCCCCTCATAGGTGCTTCGCTCTACTGGAAGAATACCACAGCAGGTGCAACAACATCTGTGGATGGTACATTCTCTATCCGTCGTGTCAGCGGCTTCGAGATACTTGTTGTTGACTACCTCGGCTACGACATCGCGGAGGTTGACCTCAGCGACAAGGATGTCAACACCGTGACAATCGAGTTGCAGCCCTCGGCAGTGGATATCGACGAGGTGGTTATCGAGGGTCAGCAGCGTGGTAACTACGCTAAGAGCAGTGGTATCACACGTCAGGAGCAGATATCGTTTGCCGGTCTATGTAAGATGGCGTGCTGCTCGCTTGCCGAGTCGTTCGAGAACTCAGCCTCGGTTACCGTGGGCTATAGCGACGCTATCTCTGGTGCGCGACAGATTAAGATGCTCGGTCTTGCGGGCACATATACACAGATTCTCGATGAAAACCGCCCCATCATGCAGGGTGCTGGTGCTACATACGGCCTTAGCTATACGCCAGGTATGTGGCTCAACTCTATCCAGGTCTCTAAGGGCGTCGCTTCGGTGACTGCAGGACACGAGGCCATCACTGGTCAGATTAACCTCGAGCACCGCAAGCCTACCGACGATGAGCGCTTCTTCCTCAACCTCTACTTCGACTCGGAGCTTCGTCCCGAGATTAACGTGTCGTCGGCTATTCCTCTTACGCCCGATAAGAGCCTCTCAACCGTTATCATGGCACACGGCTCTCTCGACACTGCGACGCACGATATGAACCACGATGGCTTCTCGGATATGCCTAAGTCTAACCAGATTAACGTGGCTAACAAGTGGTTGTGGCAGAATAGAGATGGCGTGCAGTTGCGCTGGGGCTGGAAGGTGGTTAATGAGAATCGCCTCGGTGGTCAGATGGGTTACACTAAGGACCTCTACGAGGAGATGGTTAACGACCTCGAGTCTAACACCTACGGCTCGGCTATCCACAACCGTAATATCAACGCTTACGTTAAGGCTGGTATCCCTGTTGGCTACGAGCGCACATTTACTGGTGACCCTGCAGATGCTGTGCAGAATAATGTGGCTATGATTTTCGACTATGACAACTATCTCACCGACTCATACTTTGGTCGTAGCAAGGTAGATGTTTTGGAGAATACCTTCCGCTTCAACATCACCTACGCACACTACTTCACACAGCGCTCGTCACTCAATGCTGGTGCTTCGTACTACGCCCGCATGATGGATGATAACTATTCACACTTCGGCTCTAATGATGGTTATCAGTGGACGTTGCAGAACAATAGCTCGCTCATGGAGCCTGGTGTCTTTGCGGAGTATACGTTCCAGATAGAGGAGAAGTTCTCTCTTGTCGCTGGTATTCGTGGTGACTATGCTATGGTGGGTAACAACTACTATGTTAAGGATGCTAAAAACAAGTTCCTCGTTACGCCACGTGCACACATACGCTGGAGCATCACTCCTCGCACTACATTGCGTGCTTCGGCAGGTCTTGGCTCACGCCGTCAGAACCTCGTTACGGATAACATCTGGATGATGACCACCTCGCGCGAGATTCTCAACCTTGATAACCTCCACGACGACATGGAGCAGGCGTTGACCGTTGGTGGTAGCCTCTCGCAGACCTTCAACCTCGCGGGTGACGACATGGCGACCATTAGCTTCGACTACTTCCGTTCGCAGTTCTTCAACACTATGGTCTTTGACCAGGAGACTGCGGATAACACCATAGCAATCTACAATAGCCATGAGCGTTCGTTTACGGATAACTACCAGGTGGACTTCAACTGGACTCCCTTCCGTGGCTTCGACCTCTTCGCTACATTCCGCTATACCAATGCTAAAATTACGTTGGAGCAGAATGGCGAGAAGGTGCTCGTGGAGCGTCCTTTGACCTCACGCTACAAGAGCCTTATCAACATTCAGTACGCCGTAGGTCGCTGGGTGTTTGATGCTACGGCGCAGCTCAATGGTCCTGTTCGTCTTCCCGCACTTGATGGCAACCTTACAAATGCTGTGGATAACCCCAGCTTGTCGCCCATCTATCCTATGTTCTTTGCACAGGTGAGCTATAAGATGAGTAACCTTACGCTATATGCTGGTTGCGAGAACATCGCCAACTATATGCAGGGCCACAATGGTCACGGTCAGGCTCCCATCCTTGGTGGTGATGCTCCCTATGATGCAGGTTTCAACTCGTCAGCTGTGTGGGGCCCACTCATGGGTCGCAAGTTCTATATCGGCTTGCGATTGAATATCTACTAATACAATAATGTAAGAATAGATACGTTAACTTAATAAATTATACTGATTATGAAGAAGATTATTTTGGTGCTTTTCGTAGCACTTTTTAGCGTCGCAGTTGTTGACGCACAGCAGCCTAAGGGCAAGCAGACTGTTACTACAACATTCACAACAGATATCGACTGTGAGGGTTGTGCTAAGAAGGTTACTAACACCATCCCATACGAGAAGGGTGTTAAGGATGTAAAGGTAGATGTCCCATCAAAGACTGTTACCGTAACATATGATCCAGCAAAGACTAACGACGACACTCTCGTTAAGGCATTTGCTAAAATTAAAATTAAGGCAGAGGCTGGTTGCTGCGGTGACTGCGCTGAGAAGACAGAGAAGAAGGAGTGCACTGACGCATGCTGCGGTGGTCACGACCACGGTCACGACCATAACCACGACCATGGTCACAGCCACAACCATTAATAGATAGGCTTCGGTCTATTCATGACAAATGTTTAAGGAGTTATCCGTTTTCGGATAGCTCCTTATCTATTATATATAGGTATAAATCTATTATGAGTCATGTCAAGGGCTACTCTACGCGTGGTATATGGTAGCTCTTTAGTTCGCGGTTGAGTGCCTTTTCGTTGCCATCCACGAGAGAGTTAAGCAGGTTGTGAAAGGCTGCGGAGTGGTTGTGATGGCGTGTGTGGCAGAGTTCATGAAGTAGGATAAACTCGCGCAAATGTTCTGGTAGGAGCATTGTGAATAGCGAGATGCTTATGCCATTTCTGCCACTGCATGAGCCCCAGCGAGTGTGTGCTGAGGAGATACGTATCGATGTATACGTAAACCCGTGCTCCTTGGCCAGGCGCGATAGTGTTATGGGGATGTATGCACGGGCCTCACGGCGTAGGTTTTCCACCTCTGCCGGTGTGATTGTGGGGTAGTTGCTTGTGCGTTGTGCTATGCGCTGTCGTGTGAGTTCAATCCACGCACTCTTACTCTCGGCAAATGCAATAGCCTTTGCGCGGCTACTAAAAATAGGATATGTAAGGCGTAGTGTTCCATCTCGGCGCACTACAAGACGAATAGAGCGTGTACGCAGTGAGCGTACACACTCTATCATGCCAAGTGTTCGATGCTCTATGATAGCCATTAGCCGATGCGCTGGCGTACAGCCTCGAAGAGCATGATGGCAGCAGCGGCAGCCACGTTAAGTGACTCAGTATGGCCGATAAGAGGAATTGCCAACTGCTCATCACATAGTTTTAACACCTCTTTCGAGATACCCTTATCCTCGGCACCCATGACAATAACCGTAGGCTTTGTGAAGTCTGCATCGTAGAGAAGCTTTGTGCTCTTCTCTGTAGCGGCTACAATCTGGAAGCCCTCCACCTGCAATGTCTTGAGAGTGTTGCGAATAGAGCCTACGCGACATACGGGGATGTTGTTCAAAGCACCTGCCGACGAGCGTATAGCGTCGCCATTAACGGGGGCAGAGTTCTTGAGTGGGGTAATAAGGCCGTGAGCACCTGCACACTCTGCTGAGCGAGCGATACCACCGAAGTTGCGCACGTCGGTTACGCCGTCAAAGACCACGATGAGGGGAGTCTCGTCCTCGGGCACGCGCTCGAGGATGTCGTTTAGCTCCACATAGTCGATAGCTGCAATCTGCGCTACTACACCCTGGTGGTTGCCACGGGTGAGTCGGCTGAGCTTCTCGATTGGTACCTCCTGCCAGCGGATGTGGTGGCGTACCATAAGGTCCTTGAGGTCATTCATGAGCTGACCCTCAGCACCCTTCTTAATATATACGCGCTCAATCTGCTTGCGTGCCTCGATAGCCTCAGCAACAGGGCGTATTCCAAAAATGATGTTCTCCATCTTTATGTTGTTTATAAACAGTTATTTGCGTTAGTTCTGCTCGGTTATCTCCAGCTCGTATGATGCCTTTTCCCAGTCGTGCATGAGCTTGTCGTACTGCTGCTTGAGGGCGTCATACTTGGCGTAGTCATCGGCATTGTAGTCTGTACTTTCAGCAAAGCGTTTGTCGTATGCCGCAATCTCCGCCTCGACCTTTGCCAGCTCCTCCTCTACGCTCTCAACAGCCTTGCGCAACTTGCGAATGAGCTTCTCCTGCTCCTTCTTCTGTTCGTAGGATAGTTTGCCTGCATTAGAGCTCTCTGCACCGCTCTTCTCCGTTGCCATGGGTCTATCTTTGCGCTCAATCTCCTGCAGCGACTCCACCTTGCGCTTCTCCAAGAAGTACCAGATGTCGCCGAGGTACTCCCTCACGCCACCGTCGCGGAACTCGTAGATGCGGTCCACAAGGCCGTCAAGGAACTCACGGTCGTGTGATACAACCACCACCGTGCCGTCGTATTTCTGCAACGCATCCTTCAAAATATCCTTCGAGCGCATATCCATGTGGTTGGTAGGCTCATCGAGGATGAGCAGGTTGTATGGCTCAAGCATAAGGCGCGCCATGGCAAGACGTGAACGCTCACCACCCGACAGCACCTTAACCTTCTTCTCAATGTCCTCGCCACGGAAGAGGAAGGCTCCGAGGATGTCGCGCAGGCGTGTGCGTATGTCACCCACAGCCACACGGTCGAGAGTGTCGAATACGGTGAACTCGCCATCCATGAGGTCGTCCTGGTTCTGTGCGTAGTAGCCGATATTTACGTTGGCGCCGAGCTTGATATCTCCCTCCGTGGGCTCTAACTCACCAATGAGCATGCGTGCGAACGTGGTCTTACCCTCGCCATTACGACCTACGAGGGCTATCTTCTGTCCGCGTTCGATGGTAAACTCCGCGCCTGAGAATATGCGCTTCTCGCCAAAGGCTTTACCTACCTCCTTAACCTCGGCGACGATTTGACCTGTGCGGGGTGCGGGAGGGAATTTTATATTAAGGCGTGATAGATCCTCCTCATCGACTTCGATGCGGTCGAGCTTTTCGAGCTGCTTGATGCGTGACTGCACCTGGTTGCTCTTTGTGGGCTTATAGCGGAACTTTTCGATGAACTCCTCGGTCTTCTCGATTAGGCGCTGCTGGTTCTCGTATGCCGCCATCTGCTGTGCACGGCGCTCTTGACGTAATACGACATACTTCGAGTAGGGTACCTTGTAGTCGTATGCCTTGCCGAGCGATATCTCTACCGTGCGTGTTGTCACGTTGTCCAAGAAGGCGCGGTCATGAGAGATGAGAAGCACCGCTCCGTTGTAGTTTTTGAGGTACTCCTCGAGCCACTGTATACTCTCGATGTCGAGGTGGTTTGTCGGCTCATCCAAGAGAAAGATTGAGGGTCGGCGTAGTAGTAGCTTTGCCAGCTCAATACGCATGCGCCAACCTCCCGAGAACTCGCGTGTGGGGCGCTCGAAGTCTGTGCGCTTGAAGCCCAAGCCGAGTAGCGTACGCTCGATGTCGGCTTCGCGTGTGTCGCCACCAAGAATGTGATAGCGGTCGTTAGCCTCGTTTAGACGGTGTATAAGCTCGGCATACTCCTCACTCTCGTAGTCGGTGCGTGACGCTATCTCGGCTGTTAGGCGCTCGATGTTAGCCTCTATGCGCAATACCTCCTCGAAGGCCTTGGCTGTCTCGGCAACAAGCGATGTTGTGTCTGCCACGCGCATCTGCTGTGGTAGATAGCCTATGGTGCACTCACCGTTTATGGTCACAGCGCCCTCGGTGGGTTGTTGCTCTCCCGTGATGACGCGCAGTAGGGTGGTCTTACCCGCACCGTTCTTACCCACAAGGCCTATGCGGTCTTTGGGGTTAATCATGAACGATATGCCATCGAAGAGCGTCCAGCCGCCGTAGCTTATGGTGAGGTTGTCGAGCGAAATCATCCTGTGGTTGCCGATTATGAGTTAATCATGTCTACAATAGCCTGCTCAGGGTCTGTAGCACCGAATACTGAGCTGCCTGCAACCAACGCCTCAGCGCCTGCGTCGAACAAGAGACGTGAGTTAGATGCAGAGATGCCACCATCCACCTCGATGATAAGCTCCTCGAGGCCCAACTCCTGCTTCTTGCGGTTGAGGTACTCACACTTAGCGATAGATGATGGCATGAACTTCTGACCACCAAAGCCAGGCTCAACGCTCATAACAAGGATGAGGTCGAGCTGTGTGAGCCACTTGTCCAACACCTCTGGCTCTGTGCCAGGCTTGATAGAGATACCCACCTTAGCACCCGCCTTGCGGATAAGGTCGATGCACTCCTGTATGTTCTCAGTAGCCTCGTAGTGGAAGGTGACATAGTCGGCACCCGCCTCAACAAAGCGAGTTACATACTTCTCGGGTGCAGTGATCATGAGATGCACATCCAAAACTTTTGTAGTACCCTTGCGCAAAGGCTTCATAAGTGGGAAGCCGAATGAGATGTTGGGCACGAATACACCATCCATAACATCTACGTGTACCCACTCAGCCTGTGATCGCTGGAGCATCTCCATGTCTCGATTGAGGTTGCCAAAGTCGGCTGAAAGCACCGAAGGAGCAATAATTCTTTTCATAGTTTATATTTTGTTGAGTTTTTTTTGTGTCGTTACATTCGCACAAAGGTAGTCAAAAAAAGTAAATAAGCAAAGCTTATGTTGGTCATAGTTGCCAGAAAAATCGTGGCATAGCATTTGCGTGGCGTGGATGAAACTAAATATGTGCTAAAATGACTGTAGATACTGGTAAGGGAAGGTTGTCACTTGTTGCTCTTGTGGCTATATGGTCGGTGTCGGCGATAGTATCGTTGCCAGGCTTGGCAATTTCGCCAATTTTGGATGACATGCAGAGTATCTTTCCGCATGCGAGTGAACTCGAGGTGCAGATGCTCGAGTCGTTGCCGTCGTTGTTGATTATCCCATTTATGCTGTTGGCAGGTCGGTGGTCGCTGCACGGTAATAAGATACGTCTGCTTGTTATCGGTACTTCGATATTCCTCATTAGTGGCGTGGGGTGCACGCTCTCGCGCACGCTTGTTGAGCTGATTATTACGAGCTCGCTTGTGGGTGCAGGTGCGGGTATAATCATCCCTCTGTCTACAGGTCTTATTGTTGATTATTTTACTGGAGATAAACGCGTTAAGCAGCTGGGTGTCAGCTCTGCAGTTAATAATTTGACGCTTGTTATTGCGACCTCGGCCGTAGGCTACTTGGCAGACGTAGAGTGGCATTTGGCATTTATTGTCTATTTGCTTCCAGCCATTACGCTTTTGCTTATTCCCGCCCTTAGCCACACTAAACCAGAGCCCGAGCCTAAATCGAGTGCACAGAATAGACAGACGAAGCTGAATGTGCGAGTGATAGTAGGGTTGGTACTCTTCTATTTCGTTATCACCTACACCTCGCTTATAGTGACCTATAACACCTCCTATGTAGCGTCGCTTGCAGGCATGAAGAGTAGTGAGGCGGGTGTGGTAATATCGCTATTTTTTCTCGCCATCATGGCACCGGGATTTATGCTCAATCGCATCATAGCCATCTTCGGTAGGGCGGTGAACCTGTGGTCGTTGGTGGCGATGGGTATAGGTCTGTTGCTTATGTCGCTGCCACACCCCACATCGCTTGGCCTCACCATGGGTGCTATACTCACGGGCTTAGGCTATGGCGTTATGCAACCCATAATATACGATAAGGCGGCAACAAATGCGCCGCCAAATCTCTCTACATTAGCGCTGGCTATCGTCATGACAACCAACTATTTCGCCATTCTTGTTGCCCCATTTATGATAGATGGCATAGACCATTTGTTTCATGCCAAGGGATACACCTTTGCCTACTTGTTTAACGGCGTCGTAGTGCTTATCCTTGCCATTGCCACGGCGCTCACCTATAAGAGTAATAGGGTGCTGGGTAGCGACGATTAGTTGTTCGTTATTCTACCTGTGTAGCCAAGGTAACTTACCTTGATGTATTCTGAGTCGGTATACTCCATGTGTACGTTGTCGTAGGTATCTGATACAGCATCGTGGTAAACAGCCTCTGCGCTGCCGTCGTAGAAACCAACAAGCGTATAGTTATAGATGTTGGAGTGCTTGTCGCTCATTGTGCTATAGCTCAGTGGCTCGCTGATGGTAGTTTTTAGGGTTGTGCCGTCGTTGCCATATTGAAGCTCTATGCTACCACTAAGCTTGTAGTTAAGACCATTTTCAATGTCGTAGCTTATATCCTGGACCATGTAGCTCGCATTGCCAGGGTTGCTGTAGTATTCTGGGATATCCACTATAACCTCTATGCCCTCCTCCTTGGGTGTGAAGAGGATGGTGTACGAGTCGCCTAAGCTCCATGTGCCTCCCTCGGATAGTAGACCCTCGCTGGTGTTGAAGGAGTAGAATATCTCCACAGAGGTCATGTCGGTTATTGTAATTGCGCTCTTGGTGTCGTTGCGGTCAATCTTTGCGCCCACAATGTTGTAGATGAGCTCCTCGATACTCTCGCGTATAGTCTCATCCTCAGTAGAGTAGTATGTGTTGCACAGTAGAGCAATCATTATGGGCTTGTTGGTTTGTGTTATACACATGTGTGCATGTTCGGCGATGGTGTCGCCAATGTCTATGGGCTGACGATACATAGTGCCGTGTCCCATTTCGCATGATGTCGCCAATAGCGATATTACTGCGATTATAATTGCTGTATATCTTCTCATAACCGAATCTACTTTTTAGTGTTAAACCTATATCCAATACCCACTCTCACTGAGCCGCCAATGCCGCCACCAATCTCAGCAAAGCCATATACGCTACGACCTACGTTTATACCTATAAGCGCTGCATCAGCCATTGGCACGAAGCCGCTATTTGCACGCTCTATGTGTGCCAAGATACCAAGTGCAAATGAGGAGTATAGCTCCACCTTTTCGCGACGTAGCCAGCTGAAACGTGCGTCGAGGAGCATGGCTGCATTGTAGCAGTTGTTGTTGTATAGGTACTCATCGGTTACGGTGTCGTAGATCCTTTGCCAGTCGCATGCAAATGTAGTCTTACAACCCAGAGTAAGCCATGGCTTGTACTGCTTGCCGTAGCTCAGTCCGAATGTTGCGAGTGTATATCTTGGAGAGCTCTTTGTGCGTAGCTCATCAAGCCACATTGGGAGGTCCATTGGTAGGTCGTAGTATCCGAAGTTTTGACTTAGTAGTAGCCACGACGACAAGCCTATTGCTCCGTATGTTAGGCGTAGGTCGTGCTCATAGCGTATTGTCTGGATGTTTTTTGTCGTAACTCTATGTTGGGGGTTGTCTCCCTCTGCTTCGATAAACTCCGTTATGCGGTCGTATATCATGTCGTTGCTTACAACCTCCTGCGCCTCCACAGCACTGCATACTGCGAGTGCTGCGGTGAGTGATACTATATATTTATATGCTTTCATACTACTTAGTTTTAGTGTTTATGCGATAGCCGAAGCCCACGTTAACTATGCCTCGAGAGCCGTAGCCCACCTCGACATATCCAAACCACTTGTGACCTATGGCAAGGCCTATGGGTTTAAGGTCGTAGGCGAAGTATGCATCTATGAGGTTCTCCTTGCCGTCTATGTAGCGCACACGTCGCTGTATGCCTGCTCCTAAACCGAGGCTGGAGTAGAGCTGAAATACACCATTGCGATACCATGCAAAGCGCGCTGTGGGAACAAACGATATGTAATCTCTGCGTAGCGTCAGCCATAGCTGCTTTGTCTTGTTGTTGTAGATGTTGCGTATGCCAGCTGTCCATGTTACAGAACAACCAACGCTGAACCACTCGTTTATCCAGTAGCCATACTCAAGCGTAGCACCCAACCAGTGCTGAGGACCCCACAGAACGTTCTGAGGGTAGTCCGTGTCACTACCAATGTACATAAGTGACCCTTCGGCTCTAAATCCGTAGGCGTCGGTACCTCCCCAAGTAGAGGATAGGCGTAGCTCGTGTGTGCGTGGATGTAGAGGCTTTGTGTATGAGCCCTCGAACTTGGTGTTGTTGTCGGCGGGGGTGAATGTCACCTTGTATGTGCCGAGCTCATCCTTAAATTTATAGGTGTACTGCGCGTGTGCTGTACCCATGGAGAGTATCCCGACAAGCGCGACTGCCACAAACTTTGTAATAGAATTTCTAATCCTCATAAGTGGGGTAGTTTTTATGTTTTTCGTTACTGCAAAGTTAACGTTCTAAAGGGTCTATTCCAAATTTTTTGGCCAAAAGTTTTTCCGCGAAGCGTTTTATAATGCGTTGATAATCAACGTGATGTGTATTGATGAAAATGTATATTTTTCATAGTGTTGATAATCAGTGAGTTATGTATTTTTTAAATTAAATCACTGATATTCAATATGTTGGCTTTAGGAGTGGACGCCTTGATATATGGGTATAACAATAAGGATAGCATTGGCTATCTGTCGTATGATGGTGTGTTAGAATTCGGTATGGATGATTAAAATTGGTGCCCTACACCTACGTTTAATATGCCTCGCGCACCATACCCAGTCTCCATGAAACCATACCACTTGCGACCAATAGATATGCCTAATGGTTTAACGTCGTAGGATAGGTATGGACGGTAGGTGTGCTGCTTGCCGTTGGTGTAGTGTATCCAGTGTTCAATGCCTGCTGTTATGCCCATGCTTGAGTATAGCTCAACAATGCTCCGACGTAGCCACGTAAAACGAACAGTGGGCATTAGAGATAGGTAGTCAACATGTATGGTATCCCAATGTTCGAGTGTCTGATTGTCGTATAGATTGCAGAGTCCTGCTGTCCAGGCGGCACATCCACCGACGCTAAACCATTCATTGATCTTGTAGCCGTAGTCGAGCGTTGCGCTTAACCATAGGGTAGAGCCCTCACGAGGCTCCTGAGGGGTGTTGTCCAAGTCACCAACATAGCAGAGTGCTGTGTGGCTTGCCAGTCCGTAGTTGCCACGTGCTCCCAGTGCCCACGATATACTAATGTTGTGCCTCTCTTGCGCTTGTGCCATCCCTATGGATAGCGTGCCGAGAAGAATCGCAGCCACAAAGCGTATTGTCACTCTGTAAATTTTCATTAAAGGTTGTTGTGATGAAGGTGCTTGTAATCGCAAAGATAGCAAAAAATAGCATATACTGCTATAACTTTGAGAAATTATGTTTACCTTTGCAGCACATAAGGGGTGCTAATCACTTGCTGTGGCGTATTGGATTATATAAAAAATGGCCAGCCAATATCGCAATGCAGTGGAGAGATTGGCTGAGATTAAACCCATTGTACCGGATACGGGTAATGCCGAGACCGGGAACACGGAAATATCTTATTAAGCCCCTTTTCAACTTAATTAATTTAAAGTATGAAAAGGATTTTTTGTTTTATCGCCGCAACGCTAACTCTATGTTCGGCACTCAAGGCACAAGATGCCTACTATCTTCAGGACTCGCTCCGCAACTACGACATCGACGTTATCGAGGTGACTACCGTAAATGCTAAACGCACCACGCCCGTGGCGCAGGATAACCTGTCGAAAGAGAGCCTTGTGCGCTCTGCCTACGGTACTGATATGCCTTCGGCTCTTGCTCTAACACCCTCAGTCATTGCTACAAACGAAACTGGTATAGGCATTGGTGCTACGGCAATACGCCTGCGCGGTACGGATGCCACACGTATCAACGTCACGATTAATGGTGTTGCTATGAATAACCCCGACTCACACTCTATGTACTGGTACGACACCCCCGACCTTATCTCCTCTGTGGGTACTGTGCAGGTGCAGCGTGGTGCAGGTGTATCGACAAATGGTACTGGTGCCTTTGGTGGCTCGGTGGCAATGACTACTGATGCTATGTCTACGCAGTTTGGCGGCTCGGCATCGCTATCATACGGCTCGTATAACACAAATAAACAGGCATTACACATCTCGTCGGGCCTTATGCGTGACCACTGGGTTGTCGATGCACGCCTTACACATATAGGCTCTGACGGCTACATTGACCGTGGTGCTACCGATCTAAAATCTTATATGTTGCAGGCAGGCTACTATGGTACAAATACGAAGGTAAAATTTCTCTCTTTTGGTGGCTCGGCAAAGACCTACCTCACCTATAACGGTGTGTCACGTAAGGATATGGAGCGATATGGTCGCCGCTATCACGACTCGGGTCAGTATGTAACCTCTGATGGCCCCTTTGTGTTGGAGGATGGTACCCATGTAGACTACTATGATGACCAGACGGATAACTATCTGCAATTCAACAATCAGTTGGTTGTAAATCACCGCTTTGATAAGAATTGGCAACTCAATGCTACGCTTTTCTATACCTACGGCTATGGCTACTATAATCAGTATAAGGATGATGCATGGTTGGCAAGCTATACTAACCTTAATACCTCGATAGAACAGGCTGATCTGATACGCCACAAGTTGATGTATAATCATCTTGCAGGTGTTAATGCTGCGGCGGAGTATCGCACCAATGCGGTTGATGTGACCTTTGGTGGCTCATGGAGCTACTATACGTGTCCTCACTGGGGTACGCTCAGCTGGGTAGATGGTATGGATAGTGCGTCGGTTGCTGGTAAGTGGTATGACAATGACGTTGTTAAGCACGATGGTAACCTCTTTGCGCGTGCCGACTGGACGATGGTGCGTGGCTTGATGGATAATGAGTTACACCTTTTTGGTGATTTGCAGTATCGCTATGTAGATTATAGAGCGTGGGGCACAAACGACAACGCCATCTGGGGCGATGAGGGTGTCTATATGCAGCCTATAAACGTAGATAATCAGTATAACTTCTTTAATCCTCGCGCTGGTATTAGCTACATACACCATCGTCATAATGTGTTTGCTTCGGCGGCTGTGGCACACCGCGAGCCTACACGTTCGGACTTTACCGACCGCTATATGTTCTCGGCCGATGACACTGAGCCTAAGCCCGAGCGCCTCATAGATTTTGAGCTGGGCTATACCTACACAGCGCCACGCGTGGTTGTGGGCGTTAATTTGTACTATATGCTCTATCATAACCAACTTGTTGCAACGGGTATGGTTAACGATGGCGATGATGCACTTAATACGAACGTGGCACGCAGCTACCGCCGTGGTGTTGAGCTTATGGCGTCGTGGAGAGTGGCGAAGTGGCTAACACTCTCGGCCAATGCTACGTTGTCGCAAAATAAGATACGCGACTATGTGGATGAGCTTAAGGATAGCCCCACCTATGGCGAAAACCTTGGTGATATGACCATATCGTACTCACCCTCGGCGATGGGCTCGCTGATGGCGGATTTCCATATTGGTGGCTTTAGTGCTTTGTGGCACACGCAGTATGTTGGCAAGCAGTACTTCACGAATAATGAGGTAGAGGCTTTGTCATTGGATGCCTACTGTGTGACGAACCTCAATCTTGGCTATACGATTAATACGGCTCAGAAGCGCGAGGTGCGCTTTGGAGTGGCTATAAATAACCTCTTCTCTACGATCTATGAGTCGAACGGTTATGGCTACTCATATATGTGGGATGGCGAGCGCTATGACGGCGCATTCTATTTCCCCCAGGCGCCCATCAATGTGCTTGCTAATGTAACTGTAAATTTCTAAATTATAATGGATTGGTCGCTTCTATTGCAATGTGTGGGTACAGCCCTCGGATTAATATACTTGTGGCTTGAGTATAAGGCAAATATCTGGCTGTGGGTCGTGGGCGCTATCATGCCCATGGTGCATGGCGTCTTGTACCTCACAAATGGCATCTATGCCGATGCGGCAATGCAGCTTTACTACGTCGCTGCGGGTGTTTATGGCCTTGTGGTTTGGAAACGCCAACCCAAGAAAAAGGATGATGGCAAAATTCGCCATACACCCAAAGGGTGGGTGCTACCACTTGTGGCGGTGTATGCGGTGTTACATGTTGCTATATACTTCATTCTCGACTATATAGGTAGTACTGTGTCGTTCCTTGACTCTATGTCTACGGCTATGTGCATCGTGGCGATGTGGATGCTCTCGCGCAAGCTGGTTGAGCAATGGCTGGTGTGGCTTGTCGTTGATATGATTAGCGTGGGACTATATTTTTATAAGGATATGCCCATTACTGCCGGCCTATACACCATATACTGTATTCTTGCCATTGCGGGCTATCTGCGTTGGCGAAAGCAGGTGGAATAGGGTAAGGCTGAATGATAGTGTGAGTATAGGGAGATATGGGTGTGAGCTATAAAAAGCTTGACGCCCAATCTCCCTATACTTTTTCGTGCCTAATTTTTTTGTTGTAGTAGGCGGTTTATTCGATATAATTTACTATCTTTGTCCGATTAATTTATTTGTAAAATAAACGGACGAAATATAGATGGCAAAAGTTGTCGCATTAGCAAACCAAAAGGGCGGTGTGGGTAAGACCACTACTGCCATTAACCTTGCAGCATCTGTGGCCCTGTTGGGTAAGAAGGTGTTGCTTATCGATGCCGACCCCCAGGCAAATGCCACATCGGGTTTGGGATTCGATATCAACCTGCCTGGTATCTACGAGTGTATTGTTGGCGATGCCGAGGCTAAGGATGTTATACTCCACTCGGAGGATATCAAGAAATTGTGGTTGCTCCCCTCGTCAATCAACCTCGTAGCTGCCGACACCGAGCTATCTACAATGGACAATGCCCACCACATCATCAAGGGTATTGTGGACTCCGTGCGCGATAACTACGACTACATCTTTATTGACTGTTCGCCTTCGCTTGGCTTCACCACTGTAAATATCCTTACGGCAGCCGACTCTGTGCTTGTGCCTGTGCAGTGTGAGTACCTTGCGCTCGAGGGTTTGAGCAAACTTCTTAATTCAATTAAGATGGTTAAGAGTCGTCTTAACCCAGCGTTGGCCATCGAGGGTTTCGTGCTTACGATGTATATGCGTAATAAGCTCAATAACCAGGTGGTAAACGAGGTGCGTGAGCACTTCGGTGAGTTGGCATACGAGACCATCATCCAGCGAAACATTCGTCTTGGCGAGGCTCCATCACACGGTAAGCCCATTATGCTCTACGATGCGTCGGCTACAGGTGCTGTTAACTACCTGAGCCTTGCTCGCGAGTTCCTCAAACGCAATAAGACAAAGAGAGAGTAAAAACGTAACACTATATGACTACACAGAAGAATAAGAGAGGATTGGGCAGAGGCCTTGATGCCTTGTTTGGTCCTGTCAACCCCACACAGCAGTCTACACCCATGTCGGAGATGGCAGAGGTGGCGATTGCAGATATCGTCCCTAACCCCTTGCAGCCACGTCACGACTTCGATGACGAGGCCCTTCAGGAGCTCTCGGCTTCTATTGCTACGCTTGGCGTTATTCAGCCTATTACCTTGCGTCGTCGCGATGACGGCAAGTACACTATCATCAGCGGTGAGCGTCGTTGGCGTGCATCGCAGATGGCGGGCCTTGAGACACTCCCTGCATACATACGCGAGGTGGAAGATGAGGATCTGCACGCTATGGCTCTCGTGGAGAACATCCAGCGTCAGGACTTGAATGCTATCGAGATTGCATTGGGTATGCAGCGCCTCGTTGAGGAGTGTGGTCTTACGCAGGAGGCTATGGCCGAGAAGGTCGGTAAGAAGCGCTCAACGGTATCTAACTACATGCGTCTTTTGGGTCAGCCCTCGGAGGTTCAGTTGGCTTTGAAGGAGGGTGTCATCAGCATGGGTCATGCTAAGGCTATTGCGGCGCTTGATCCTGCCGAGCAGATTAAGGCCATGAAGCGATGCGTTAAGAAGGGTCTTTCGGTGCGTCAGGCTGAGGCTTTGGCTCGCAAGATGAGCGAGGTGCGTACTGCGGACGTGGAGATTGAGGAGGAGTACCCAGAGTCGTTCTCTAAGTTGGTGGATGAGCTCGAGCGCCTCTTTAGCGATAATATCTCTATTAAGCGCACTAAGAGTGGCGCAAGTCGCATCACCATCGAGTGTGCTAATGATGCCGAGGTGGATAAGCTCATCGCTAAGCTCCACAAAATAAACAACCGTTAATAGCGTTTAGTAACTATCCAAGTATGATTAGACGGATATCCATAGCCATTGTCATGGCGGTGGTTGCACTCTTTGCAGTCACCGAGGGTGTCTATGCGCAGGAGTATAGCCGCGAAAGATTGCGCGGTAATGTTCGTGCGATTAATAATGGCGGTCTTGTGCCCATCGACTCTGCGGCTATTAGGCGAGCACAGGCAGAGGCTGCAGCGCGTCGTGACTCGTTGTACTATAACCATATCGACTCTATTGCTCGTCTTGGAACGCTGATGTACGACAACCTCTCGGATGAGCAGCGCGACTCTGTGCGCCGTACTGTTGCAGCTACTCTCAAGCGCGACTCTATGGTGCGTGGCCGCGGAGATAGTATTGCTCCGGATGGTCGTCGCATACGCCTTAATAAGTATGGCGAGGAGCGTAAGCCCCTTATCAGCGACTCTATGGGCTTGTCGAAGATGTGCTGGCTGTCGTTGCCACTGCCAGGCTTCGGTCAGATATACAACAAGCAGTACTGGAAGCTGGGTATTCTCTATCCCGTTGTGGGTGCTTCGATAGGTATGTTTGTGCATGAGAATAAACAGTACAAACCTCTCAAGGCGGAGTATGACCAATACCTGGTGGATTACGGTTATATGCGTACTCCAGAGCTTGATGAGATACAGACGAAGATGATTCGCCACAACACCTTACAGCAGATATATGCGGGTATTGCTATCGCTTCGTATATCTATTTTATCGGTGATGCGGCTGTCAACTACTCGACTAACGATGTGTCGCATGTGAAGAAGGCGACCACGCTTTCGACAATATGTCCTGGTGCTGGTCAGATATACAATAAGAGCTACTGGCGTGTGCCAATCGTTATTGGTGGTATGGCATCGACCATCTACACTATCGACTGGAACAACCGCGGTTATAAGCGATTTAGAACTGCTTATGCGCTGCGTGTGGACTACGATAACAACCCCGATAAGTATCCTAATGGTGCAGCTGATGAGTTCCGCGGAGCATACTCGGCTACCTTCCTTAAGAACCTAAAGGATAGCTATCGTCGTAACCGAGATTTGTGTATCTTGCTCACCGCAGGTGTCTACATGTTGCAGATTATTGATGCGCACGTTGATGCCCACCTTCAGGATTATGACATCTCCGACGACCTGACTATGAACCTCGAGCCATACTTCGACTATTCGTATGTCGAGTCACAGCCTCTGTTTGGAGTGAACATGAGTCTCAAATTTTAATTGCCATGAAAATTTCAACTATAAAGGCACTGCTTGTGGCGGTGTCATTGATGATGTTTGCATCTGTGGATGCCTATGTGTCTGCCCAGCGCCCACGCCGTGGCGTTGAGAAACGATATACCTCACCCGAGGAGATTCAGCGTCGCCAGGATAGCATTAGATATAGACTTAATGGTGACGTTGTGCCTGATACTGCGGTTGCTGAGGTTGTAGCTCCAGTCTATGTAGAGCCTCGCAACACCCCAGAGCAGATAGACTCCATCATGACTTTGTGGCGCGAGAGTGTGTCTAAGGAGCGCTATAATAGCTATTTCGAGGCGTTTCGCACGTATAGCGATACGCTAAGCCGTAGAGAGTGCTTCGATAGTACCGACTCGCTATATATCTCGCGTATGCAGGCTATCATGACACCTGTGCCCCTTACCTATAACAGCGAGGTGCGCACGGCTATCGAGCGCTTCTGCTCGCCTGCCTATGCCGATATCTTTAGCTATGCGTACTACTACTTCCCCATCATAGAGGAGGAGTTTATCAATGCGGGAATTCCTGTCGAGATACGTACACTCGCCATCGTTGAGTCTGGATTAAATCCCCTCGCTCGTTCGAATAGAGGTGCTATGGGTTTGTGGCAGTTTATGCCGTCTACGGGTAAGGAGTATGGCCTTGAGATTAACTCGATGGTGGATGAGCGTTGTAACCCCCGCCTCGCCTCACGTGCCGCAGCACAATACCTCAAGCGTATGTATAACGTCTATGGTGATTGGACCCTCGCCATCGCGGCATACAACTGTGGTCCTGGTCGAGTGAATAGAGCGTTGAGTGCCAGTGGTGTAAGCCTTGAGGATGCGGGTAGCTTGTTCTGGGATGTGTACTACTATCTCCCCTCTGAAACACGTGGATATGTGCCCTTGTATATGGGTGCGACATACGCCTTTGCATATCACCGTGCGCACGGCGTGACGCTGCCCATGCCACCTATGCCTATGGTGGTAGATACCGTAATGATAAGTCGCCCCATGCACCTCGAACAGGTGTCTTCGACTATAGATGTCAGCCTCGAGGTTTTGAAGATGCTTAACCCTGAGTATACCATGCAGATTATCCCTGCAACAACCAAGAGTTATCCTCTTACGCTCCCTGCTGAGCTATATACGGAGTTTCACCGCCAGAGAGATAGCATCTATGCAAAGGATAGTCTATACCTAAAGGAGTATGTCGTGCATGCTAACATCGAGAAGAAGAAGCACGAGACGCCTCCTGCAACTATGCACACGGTGAAGAAGGGAGATACGCTTAGCGCCATCGCTAAGAGATATGGCTGTAGCGTACAGCAACTTATGAAGTGGAATGGCCTTAAAAATGCAAATGCCCTGCGCATAGGTCAGCGCCTAAAGGTTAGCAATAGATAAACATTGTGGATATGCTGCACAGCTACCTCGATACCGACTCTACCATTGTCGCCCCAGCAACAGCCCCTGGTGGCGCTGTCATGGTGATAAGACTTAGCGGCTCGCGCGCTATAGAGATTGCCGATGGCTTATTTCGCGGTAAGCGCCTGCTTGTGGACTGCGAGGGCTACACGTTGCACTACGGTCGTATTGTAGATGGCGATGGTAGGGTAGTCGATGATGTTGTTGTGGCTCTCTTCCGCGCGCCACACTCCTATACGGGTGACGACACCGTGGAGATAACGCTCCATGGCTCGGAGTATATCACTTCGGAGGTTATGCGACTGGCTATAGAGCGCGGTGCTAAGATGGCTATGCCGGGTGAGTTTACACGTCGTGCCTTCCTTGCTGGTAAGATGGACTTGAGCCGCGCTGAGGCCGTTGCCGACATCATCGCATCGGACTCGCAGTGGTCACACAACGTGGCATCTACACAGATGCGCGGTGGCTATTCAGAGCGCCTCGCCATGCTCCGTAATGAGCTTCTGCACCTATGCTCACTCCTTGAGTTGGAGCTCGATTTCTCGGAGGAGGATGTCGAGTTTGCCGACCGCACAACGCTGCGTAATGCACTCAATGATATAGGCTTGCAGATAGAAAAACTAACATCATCTTTTACCTTAGGTAAGGTGCTTAAAGATGGTGTAAACGTGGCTATTATAGGTAAACCAAATGTCGGTAAGAGTACACTGCTTAATGCCCTTGTTGAGGAGGATAGAGCCATGGTGTCGGATATAGCAGGCACCACGCGCGATACCATCGAGGCAACGACCGTGATTAATGGTGTGCGCTACCGATTTGTTGATACCGCAGGCATCCATACAACGGACGACAAGCTCGAGCAGATGGGCATCGACCGCACACACCGCGCTATAGCAAATGCCCATGTTATCATACACCTTACGACGGCAGATAATCCAGCGTTCGACACAGTCGAGTATAGCGACACGCAGCACCATATCCGCGTGGTGAATAAGATAGATACCATGCCCGCCCCTGCAATGCTTGACCCCGATACAGTCTGTATATCAGCAAAGAGCGGTATCGGTATTGATGAACTGCGTGAGCGCCTTGCGGCTACCATCGACACCTCGAAGCTTGGTACAGGTAGTGTCGTGGTGTCGAATATGCGCCACTATGCCGCACTGCGCGAGGCCTATACGGCCCTCACCTCCGCCCTTGCGGCAATGGATAACGGCCTACCCACGGATTTGCTGAGTGAGGATATCCGTCGTGTCGTCCACCACCTCGGCGAGATCACCGGCGAGATCACCTCTGACGACATCCTCCACTCAATCTTCTCCCACTTCTGCATCGGAAAGTAACTAACGCCCTCTAATGCACACGAACAAACGCCAACGCCTACAAATAGCAACAGAAATTCCTACAAAAATAGACGAATAAATCCCGAAAGTTAGACTCGACTCTCGGGATTTTTTATGCTTTAATGTCTTCAACAAAAATATCTCGCCAAGTTTGCAATGGTGCGCAATGAGGTGCAATGGAGTGCAACGAGCTGCAACAACAGGGCGAAGAGAATTGTACTTTCTACTAAAAGGGCATTGGTTGTCGGTGGAGAAAGTCAT
>JAGCLX010000076.1 GCA_017646785.1 Alistipes sp. | reverse complement strand
GATCTCTACATCGCCATAGAACTTAGCCTCCTTAGCTGCCTTCTTAGCCCAAACACCAGTCTGCAAGTATGCAGCCTTAGTCTTAAGAAGGTTAGCAGGAACCTGGAAGAACTGAGTTGATGCACCACCACCCACGAAGAAGATAGCATACTCCTCGGGGATGTTCAAAAGGTCACGCCAGAGCTGCTCAACCTCAGCCATTACGCGCTCCCAACCGGGAGTACGGTGTGAGATCTCAAGAATACCGATACCTGTGTTGTCGAAGTCACGGATAGCCTCGATAGCAGCCTCTACAGCCTGCTTGGGAAGTACGCAAGGACCTGCGTTGAAATTGTGTTTCATAAGTCTTAAAGTGTTTGAAAAGTTTTTATTTGGTTAAAAATCCTCTTATCCAATTCTCTGCGTGCAACTTAAATTCACCCATAAACATGCGGGTAAATTTATAGTCACACAAAGATAGTCATTTTTTATTATTTCCAAAAATAAAACCGTTAATTTTTTACTTTATCGCGGTTTTGTTTAGTTTTTCTTTAAAAAAGCAGCACAGAAGCACTCACAAAATGGCTCGAGCAACTCTTCTACTTATATAAATATGGTATTTTTAGAGCGAGCACATCTATTTTTCATAGCGTTTATTTGCTATCTTCATTTTAGTTTGTAACTTTGCCCCATCATTTATCAAATGAGTATGAAAGTAGTAAACACCGTAGCTGAGCTAAATGCAGCTCTGGCCCCCCTCAAGCGTGAGGGCATCGGCTTTGTACCCACCATGGGTGCTTTACACGCAGGTCACCGTTCACTCGTAGAACGTGCGCGCCGTGAGAACGACACTGTTGTTGTCAGCGTATTTGTAAATCCAACACAGTTTAACGATAAGAACGACCTCAATAACTACCCTCGCACTCCCGAGGCTGATTGCGCAATTCTTGAGGCCGCAGGTGCCGACATCGTATTCATGCCATCGGTGGAGGACATCTATCCAGAGCCCGACACTCGTCAGTTTGACTTCGGCATGGTAGATAAGGTTATGGAGGGTGCCACACGCCCTGGTCACTTCAATGGCGTCGCACAGGTGGTAAGCCGTCTATTTGCTCTTGTCAACCCTGCACGCGCATACTTCGGCGAGAAGGACTTCCAGCAGATTGCAGTCATCAAGGCTATGGTCGAGCAGCTCGCTATCGACATCGAAATTGTTGAGTGCGCTATCGTACGTGGCGAGGATGGCCTTGCGCTCTCATCGCGCAACGAGCTACTCACACCCGAGCACCGTGCCGCAGCGCCCCACATCTACGCAACCATCAGCCAGTGCGCCTCAAAGATGGAGTCTACCACTCCAGAGGAGCTCACCAACTGGGTAGTCGCAACTATCGACTCTAACCCATTGCTTAAGACCATCTACTTCGAGGCCGTGGATGCACGCACAATGCAGCGCGTTGAGAAGTGGAGCGACTCTGAGCGCATCCAGGGATGCTGTGCAGTACAGGCGGGCAACATTCGTCTTATCGACAACATTCGCATTAAGTAACCACAAGCTAATCGACCCAAACTATGTATATAGAGAGAATGAAATCTAAGATTCACCGCGTGCGTGTCACCGAGGCGAATCTCAACTACGTAGGTAGCATCACCATCGACGAGGACCTCATGGATGCAGCAGGCCTTATCGAGGGCGAGAAGGTGCAGATTGTGAATAAC
The DNA here is from genome assembly GCA_017646785.1 of Alistipes sp. The sequence goes on along the minus strand of JAGCLX010000076.1, from coordinate 18,065 downwards.
AACAACGGCGAGCGCATCGAGACATACGTCATCAAGGGTGAGCGCGGCAGCGGTTGCATCTGCCTTAATGGTGCAGCAGCACGCAAGACTGCTGTTGGCGACATCGTCATCATCATGGGCTACGGCTTCATGGATTTCGAGGAGGCCAAGACATTCCAGCCCAAGGTTGTCTTCCCCGACGAGCGCACAAACCGCCTACTATAATATATATAATATACAGAGCAAAGGCTGTCTTCCAAGAGGGGGACAGCCTTTACTATATAAATATATCTATTACTACGCGGTGGTACTGCTGAAGCAACTCATCCACCCTATTCATCATCTTACGCGACAGCACGGGACAACCAAAGCTACCAACCGTAGCTATGGGGTAAATAGGCAAGGTGGTTGTGTGTACCCAGCCATGCAACACTACGCAACGCGAGCGGAGGTTTGAGTTAGATCCATCAAGACCATCAAGGCGGTAGGCAACACCATAGCGTCCCTCGTATCGCTCGGCCACAAGTGCACGCCCTATAGAGGAGAGGTGTGAGCCATCCTCGTTTGACACGCGGGCATAGGCAGATCTAACATGTGACTCTTGTGCACCACTACCGTGACTTACGGGACAAGTAAACATAGCCTTGTTTTGCTCGAAATCCCACGCCACAAACCTACGCCTACCAGAATGGCGCGACAGGTCGACAAAGAGGGCTACGCTCGTGTTATAACCCTCCCTGCGACAGTACTCACGCAGTGCCTCGGCACGCTCTACTACCCTACTCTGCAAACTCATTCTTAAGTTGTTCTACAAGTTTGGGAACACCCACAGCACCACGCTCCTTGATGTGTAAAAGTGGATTTTTTATTAGACGGGTGTCGGGCGTACCTGGGTCCACAAGGTAGATGGGCACATGCCTATCACGCACATGGTAGACTAGCATCGCGGCGGGATATACGGCCAATGATGTACCCACGACGATAAGAATATCGGCACTCTCCACAATACTACACGCTGCATCGAACATCGGCACATCCTCGCCAAAGAAGACGATATGTGGGCGCAACAAAGCACCATCCTCACCTCGTGCATCAAGGCTCTGCTCCCAACCCTCGTTGATATCGTAGATAAGACCAGGGTTTCTCTCCGAGCGCAACTTCATAAGCTCACCATGAAGGTGCAAGACGCGTGTTGAGCCAGCCTGCTCGTGCAAATTGTCGACATTCTGCGTCACGACGGTTACATCTGCCCACTCCTCCATTGAGGCTATGGCACGGTGGCCATCGTTAGGCTGCTTCGTTAATGACTCCTTACGGCGCAGATTATAAAACTCTATGACCTTTGCGCGATTATGCTTGAGTGCCTCGGGGGTGCACACCTCCTCAATTTTATAGTTAGCCCATAGGCCATCAGAATCGCGGAATGTTGCGATACCACTATCAGCACTCACACCTGCACCTGTAAAAACTACTATATTCTTTCGACTCTTCATAACAGTTATTTTCCACAAAATTAAGAAAAATTTATGTTTAACACCACACGTATTAGAACAATTTTTGTTCACAGTTTTGCATATATAGTGCAAAATGCTACCTTTGCGCTAAATATCAGTATGAAAATGAAAAAGCTACTCAAAAACCTTGGTATCTGGATTATCATCGCAATGATAATCGGTATCGTTGTGGGCATCGTCATGGGCCCTGAAGCATCAATGTTTAAGCCCTTGGGCGACTTCTTCATCCAGCTCATCAAGATGTTGGTAGTACCCCTTGTGCTTGTGTCCATCATCAGTGGCGCTGCTGCACTTGGCGAGACTAAGTCGGCAGGACTCATTGGCGGTCTGAGCATCGGATACATGATAGTAACAACCATAATCGCCATCGTTGTGGCGTTAACACTCGGCGCAATTTTCCAGCCTGGTGCCAACGTAGCGGCCGAAGGTGTGGCAGCTATCGCTGAGGCGGGTGAGGCTGCTGTGGAGAGCGCTGCGCCAGCAACGGCAGGATTCTGGGAGACAGTAATCGGCATGATACCCGAAAACCCCATCCAGGCACTCGCCACTGGCAACATCCTTCAGATAATCATCTTCGGACTCTTCCTTGGCTTTGGTATCTCAACACTCGCTAAGGAGCGTCGTGACAAGGTTGTAAATGGCCTTAACTACATCCTCGAGGCACTCATCTGGTGCATCGGCAAGGTTATGTATGTTGCGCCATTTGGTGTCTTTGGCCTTATTGCTGACGCAACGGGCACCTTCGGATTTGATATCCTCATGCAGGTGGCAAGCGTGTTGTGGATTGACCTTATCGCAGTGGCTATCATCGGCTTGGGCCTTTACCCATTGACCGTGGCACTCTTCTCTCGCGTATCACTTAAGAACTACTTCCGCGAGATGATAAAGCCTCAGATCGTGTCATTCTCTACGGCATCATCACTCGCTACACTCCCCGTAAACATGGAGGCGTGCGACAGAATGGGCATATCGAAGCAGACATCAGGCTTCGTTCTCCCCCTGGGTGCGACAATCAACATGTCGGGTAACGCCATCTACTACGCGCTACTCGCTACATTCTTCGCGCAGCTATATGGCATCGACCTCGGCATTGCAGAGTATGTATCTATAACCGTAGTATGTGCCCTTGGTGCCATCGGTCAGGCGGGCGTACCAGGACCAACACTCCTCGCTGCTGCAGTACTCGTAGCCGCAGGTATCCCATTGGAGGGTCTACCCTTGTTCTATGCCCTCGACCGAGTATTTGACATGATACGCACAACGCTCAACATCACTGGTGATGCAGCTTGCGCCGCAGTGGTAGACCGCTTCGTAAAGCGATAGTTCACATCGTTATATTGGTATGGTGTTTGTTCATAGGCTGGGTGTAAAACCTTTAAGCCTATGAAACGAACACTTTTTATTTTCACCTCACTCATCGCGCTACTCATCACAGGATTTGTCATCGTAGAGGCGCAGAGCGACACCGCGCAGCAGCGCCAAGCAACACACAAGGCTAACCAGGAGGCGCGACAACAGAAGCGTGCAGAGCGCATAGCGAAGTACGAGCGGTACGTGGACTCGTTGGTACAATCGCACAACTATCGTTTTGTACCACAGACAATGCAGCAGCTACCAGCAGGCATGATGCGCAACCTCCAAAACCCCAACTACGAGATTATCGTATGGGATAGCGCCGTGGATGTGTGCATGCCGTTCCTAAAGGGTTACACACCACCCTATTACCCCGTGGTATTCAACTACGTATTATCGAGTGTCGAGGGCTACACCGTAGAGCAGATGAGCTACGGATGGCACGTCACCTTCCAAAGCACGATGTTCTCGGCAACGACCTACACATTCTCCTTCGAGATATACTCACACTATGGTGGTGCAACGCTGACGATATCGTCACCCTTCTACAACAGCGTGCAGTACACGGGTAATATCTTCGGTATATAGCACACACATAGCCAACAAAAAAATGAGCCGTACACTCTCGAGTGTCGGCTCACTATCTTTCTATATATCTCACTACTACTCCTTAACACAACGCACAGGCATCGCATTAGCACGCTGCATAGCACGTTCCGACTCGATACCGTTCCATGTGCGAGTGTTTGTATTGAGGTTGAAGTACAACGCCTTAGCATTAGTACCCTCCACCGAAGTGCTCCAATAGTAACCCGACCATGGCACTGGAAGCTCATCGTTGGTATTCATATTATCCAGTCTGCCGTCGAGATAGTTGCGACGACCTGCAGCCGAGAAGAAGTGTGTATTACCCGTAGCGGTATCCTCCAACATCCAGCCATACATAGTCTGAGCCTCTGCCCATGGCATAGCATCGTCAACCTCAGCGATGGTCAACGTCTTGAATACCGAGCTATCGGGCACGCGCCAACCAGCAGGACATGGGTCGCTATCACTCTTTGCGGTAGCACTCCACAGCGTATTGTCATGGGCACCATTAAGCCAGTCGTATGCATTCTCCGCATCGCCCTTGACTACACTGAGAGGATTAGCCGTAGTCCACGCCACGCTACCACCGACAGCCGACTCCTCATACTGCAACTTAACCTCATACCCCTTATTATTGTAGAGTATGTCGTCGTAGTTACCCGCAAAGTTCGAGGTGTGTGGTCCTGGAATAGGCTCTTTACGTCCCCACTGGTAGTAGAGTCCATAGGAACGGAGTATAGCATCGCTATCAGCCTCACCCTCGTTGTTGGTATCTGCACCGAGGTTGTGGTTCATCATGGTTACACCATTGAGCTCAAAGGTGTTCTCCGCAGCCATAGGGTCGTTATTAGTAACCCAGATGTGCCAACTCCAGATGATATCACCCGACTCGTTATATGCTGCGATAAGGGCATTACCAGGAACAACCGTAGAGAGCTCCTCGCCATCCTCATTCTCTGCAGGAGCGATATAAAACGTTGCGTAGCCATCACGCATATCCAAGTACTTAACCAAGTCTACCTCAGTCTGCCACAATATCTTAACCTCTGCCGTAGCGAGCTCCACAGAGCCATTACCACCACACTTAGGGTCAAACTTATAGCGAGTGGCAGGCTGACACGCCACGTAACAGTTAGCTGGGGCGTTGCTATAGTCTACCTCCTTGGGCACAATAGCCAAGTAGATGCTCAAGGTTGTGGTGTCGCCAGTGGGCGTATAACCCTTGAGCGACAACGTACCGCTCTCCACCTCCTCATTATCAAACGAAGAGGGTGCAGTGACGGTTATTGTCGAGGCGTACATATCAATGCTGTTCACTGTCCAACCGGCAGGCGTACTGGTAACCGTAATGGAGGTGATATTGCTGCTATCAAACGACGTCGTTCCCGTCTGGCCAGGCATAGCCACAAGGATACTCTGCGATGGCACCTCGAGGCTATTACTCTCCTCGCGGCTGCACGACGATACAAACATAGTAGCAAGCACTGCTACAACTCCACAGATATGAATTAGTACTCTGTTCATACTCTAACTTATATTCTTTATTCGTTAAGTTCAATCTCGATTACTTCCACAGGGTCGGTGGTAATCTCCATAAGGAGCGAAACAAGCAACTCCACCTCGTCACTACTATCAAATGTGGCGATAGTAAATCCCCCCGCCTCCTTAGACACGCTCTTACGAGGAGCCTCCGTAGCGATAAGTTCACGCACATCCTCCGAGAGGGTCTCGGCTGTTATCTTAATCATGTAGCGCTTACCCACAAGTGGCAACACATCAACACCCTCCTCCTCTTCGAGAGAAGATATATTAACCATCTCGCCATTCTGCCAGCGACAAATCTCGGGAGCCTTAAAGCCCTTCTCCTTGAGGAAGAGCTGTGCATCATCAGCGTCGGCACGCGTAGCAAAACCACCCGTATAGTAGACATAGTTACCCTTGTCGTTGCGCTCGATGTATAGTGGTTGCACACCCTTGAACAGCGTCATGGGCTGCTTACTGCGGAACTCACCCAAGCGAATACGATAGATCGTGCCACGCTCATAGACCTTTAGCTCTGGCAGAGGGTTAGACTCCTTATAGAAGTTCGTGCGGCCAATGATGATAGGCTGGTAGTCGATGAACAGACGGCGCTCGGGAGATAACACTGGCTCGAGGCGATACTCCACAACGCGAGCCTCCTGCTGGAGCGCTGCAATGGAGTCGGCAGCCTCCTCAAGTCCCATAGTGCGGGCAAAGTCACGCTCGAAGCTACGCAACGTATTACGTCCAAGAGCGTAGTGCATTAGGGCGTCGGTTTCGTAGTAGCCGGCCTCACGCGAGCAGTTGCGACGCATCTCCGTGAACTCCATAGACGACGAGTCCAAGAGGTCGTAGTGGCAGTTGCGCTCAAGGACATAGCCATAAGCGTAGTACTTGGTGTCGAGGACATGGTTCCAGCGGCGGTCTATCTTCTCGGCAAGCTCCGCTATCTCCGCCTTCACCTGCGCAAACTGTGCGTACAACTCCTCGGCCTCAGCCTCACTATCGGTGGTTTGATAACGCTCCACAACTCTCTTCATGAGATTATACACCTCGTGATACTCCGCAACGAGGACATCCATCTCCATATCCTCACGCTGAGCATCGAGCAGTTCGGCATAGTCCTCATCGCCAAGGACATCCCTTATGCAGTAGTTCTCAACAAGGTTGCGGTATATAGGTTTCACAACTGGCTCTTCCACAAGCTCCTCAGCTCTCTCCTCCTCCACGGGTGAGTCCATCTGTGCAAGCACCCACTCCTGCTCCATAGCGTTTATGCGTGCAATGACATCACCTCGCATGGTGCGTATGTCGAAGACCTGCTGCTCAAGCTCGAGGATGCGGTCTGAGAAGCGACCAAGCTCCTCGGGAGTGGGCACGACACCCGCAGCGCTTAGGCTGTCGGAGTAGTGACGGAAGTGCTCACGCGTAGAGGCGATAACCATTGACACAGAGTCTTCCCTCATGGCGAGTTTCCTATCGGCATGCTGCAACTCCACATACTCGGCATTGTTGCGCAGATCGTCGATGGGGTCCTGCAATCTTGCTATAGCCGCAACGGAGAACATCACGGCAACTAGAAGCACTGCTATATGTAACGCTTTTTTCATAATATATCCTTATACATTCATCCTACACAGCCCTCTAATATCCCCACGAGCGGATGAAGAGCAGCTGAATAAAACCAAATATCTCCAAACGGCCGACGAGCATAAGTATCGTCGAGTTAAACTTCAACAGCGCGGGAAGATCGGCAAAGTTCGACATCGAGCCAACCTCTCCAAAGCCAGGACCTACATTACTTATGCACGCTATGGATGCCGTAAGCGATGTTATGAGGTCTAAGCCAAACATGGTATAGACAATCGTGCCAAGCAACGTAACCATAATGTATGCCACGATGAAGGTCATCACAAGGCTCAACACGCCATCATCCTGCACTGAACCATCCACCTTGATGCGCATAACGGCATTGGGGTGAAGCTGTACCTTCATGCGGTTGCGGATAATCTTAGCCGCTATAAGCACGCGGTCAATCTTCATACCGCCCGACGTAGATCCTGCGCAACCACACACCACCGACACGAATATCAGCAATATAACAGCAAGCGGTGTCCACGTATTGGTATCTGCCGTAGCAAATCCCGACGTCGTGGTAACACTAACTACCTGGAACGCTGAGTGGCGGATGGACTCGCCCCATGTGTCATATATACCCTCGGCCAGTAGACTAAACGATATAACCACCGCAACTATTGTCATCATGCCTATAAACGTGCGAACGACCTCCGAGCGGAAGATATTGTTCCTGCGGCCAGTCATCGTAGCATACAAGATACCGAAGTGGATGGCCGACACGGTCATAGCCACGATAAGTATACCCTCGATTAGAGGACTATCCCAGAAGCCGATAGAGAGGTTCTTGGTGCTAAAGCCACAGGTGGCGCACGCCGACATTGCCTGAGTAACAGCATCAAACCATGTCATACCTGCCAACTTGAGTGATATGGTGGTAATGAGCGTAAGGCCAACGTAGACCATTGTCAAGATGCGGATGATGACCCTCGAGCGGTAGTGGAAGTTATCCTTGGCAATGGTAGATATCTCCACGTTAGACAACATGTGGCGACTGCGACCCATAGATGGGAGGATGACCAACGCAAACATCACTACGCCGACACCACCAATCCATGCTGAGGCTGAGCGCCAGAAGAGCATACCTCGGGGTAAGAACTCGATGTCATTGAGGATGGATGAGCCAGTAGTGGTGAAGCCAGACACACTCTCGAACCAAGCATTTATGGCTGTGAACTCGCCACCCCAGATAAGGTATGGGAACATACCTACAATGCAAGCCACGAGCCACGAGCCTACGACAATAGCGTAGCCCTCCTTAATCTTCACATCCTCGGCTTTCTCGACGAAGATGAGTGGGAACAGGCCCAGCAGCGCCGTAAGGAACGAGGATAGCAGTAATGGGTAGAATGCCGAGTCGTGATCGTTGAGCATAGACACAACGGCAGACATCAACATAAATGCAGCGATAAACTGCAGCACCATGCCTATGTAGCGTATGACAACGTGAACACGCATAACCCTCTCTCCTTACTACTTGTGATGTGTACTACTTAGTGGTAAACTTTCCTATTAACTGTGCTATGCGGTCGCGTAGCGTGGCTATCTCGTCGCGACAACCTATCTCACCATCAAAGGGTTTCTTATAGGTAAGAAAATCACCGAGGCTGCGGTTGATACGCAGAATGGGGGTCACGAAATAGTGCGACATGAAGAAGTAGAACATGATGACGATAACCACCATCACAATAAGCGAAATGAACACCGGAGTAACAGCGCGACGTGCCGTGTGGCTGAGGTTGTTAACCTCGGGGCCCAGCGAGTTGTGAACACCGGTCATGTAGCGAGTAATGTGCAGTGCGGCCTGCTCGTACTCGGGAAGATACTCATTGACATACCAGTCGTGAGTCGTGGGGGCCATGAGCATACTATCGGCCAAGGCAAGGGCAATAGAGCGATGCACATCGCCACTGATGTAGGAGCGAGCAAGCTCATTCACACGGGTGGCACACATAACCAACGTATCAGCAGCCATAGGCGTCTCCGTGCGCTGCATCTTGCGCTGCGCCATATCTGTCGTAGTGGAGAGTTGAAGCATGGTCTGCTCACATGGGGCATTATACTGCTGGATATCACCCCACTTACCACTCGCTACAGCAAGCGATATCATCATATCGTTCTGCTCGTTGAGCGCATCGAGCATATCGCCCGCGAGCTCCACATTCTGCTTGCTGGCAAGCAATATTTCCTCCGTATCCTGACTGACACGCTCGAGCTCAAACAGCGACATAGCACCCGAGAAGAAGAGCAACAACAACAGCGACATGAAAGCAACTCTAATGCGACGAGTTACCGAGTCGATAGTGAATATCTTTTTGAATAGTTTTATCACAGCCTCAATTTGCTTTAGTGTTAACCCGACAAAAGTAACACTTTTGTGTTAATTATCCAAATTTAGACCACCAATGTAGCGCGAATATCGCCATTTGCATCGACGCTATCGAGGCGAACCCTGCGTATTTTGTTAATCACCAAGGCGTCAAACGGCACTGCAACACGCAAATAATTATCTGTGTAGCCGTACATTACGCCGTTGTGGTTGGTACTCTCAAACAACACATCACGCTCCGTGCCAACAAACCTCTCGGCAAATGCTCTATGCAACCTCGCAGACAGCTCCTCAAGGCGCGAAACACGCTCGGTAGCGACGCTCGACTGCACCTTACCGGGCATGGTCACAGCAGGGGTACCAGGGCGCTCAGAAAATGGGAAGATGTGCAGGAACGAGGCGCCCACCTCCTCAAGTAGGCGATATGTCTCCATAAACTCCTCCTCGCCCTCACCAGGGAAGCCGACAATGACATCGACACCGAGGAACGAGTCGGGCATGAGCTCACGTATCTTGGCAATGCGCTCTCGGTAACGCTCGGCGGTGTAGCGACGACGCATGAGTCCAAGGATGCGAGTAGAGCCACTCTGAAGCGGAATATGGAAGTGAGGAACAAATTTAGGTGACTGGGCGCAAAACTCTATTATCTCGTCAGTTATGAGATTGGGCTCGATGCTCGAAATGCGATAGCGCTCAATGCCATCCACACCATCTAAAGCGCGTAGCAAGTCGATGAATTTCTCACCCGTAGTGCGACCGAAATCACCCGTATTGATACCCGTGATGACAATCTCCTTTTGACCCGCAGCAGCTATCTCACGAGCCTCCGTAACAATGTCGGCGATGGGAATGTTGCGACTCGAGCCACGAGCATAGTGAATGGTGCAATAGGCGCACTTGTAATCGCAGCCATCCTGCACCTTAAGGAACGAACGTGTGCGGTCACCCGATGAGTAGGCAGCGAAGAAGCGAGTAAGGTTCTCCACAGAACAACTATAGACCTCAGCTTTACCCCTCTCCTTAAGCTCAATAACTCGTTTATATAAATCCCCTTTATCGTTGTTACTCAACACAATATCAACGCCATCTATCTCGGCTATAGCCTCGGGCTTGAGCTGGGCATAACACCCCGTTACAGCGATGATGGCATTGGGGTTTCGGCGGTGTATTTTGCGGATGATATTACGGCACTTCTTGTCGGCATGCTCCGTAACCGAGCAGCTATTTATCACTGCCACATCCGTAGGCTCCGACGGCTCTACGCGACGATAACCACCACGCTCGAACTCTCGTGCCAAAGTCGACGACTCCGAATAGTTGAGCTTACAGCCCAACGTATGGAAACTAACCCTCTTATCCTGCATAAAATCACAATTTACAATTTCATTGTAGCCTCCAACGAGGCATTTTCAAAGGGCGAAGTTACAAAAAGTTAAGAGAATTTAAAAAAACATTTCGCGGTTACGCAAAAAAAAAGTACATTTGCAGGATTTATTTACTATGAGATGATGATTAGCCTATTCGAGGATATAATGCTCTACGACCACCTTGCCGACGCCATGGTGGTGTGTCTGCTATCGGCCATTACATGTGGCGTAGTGGGCAGCTATGTCGTGGCTCGTCGTATGGTATTCCTCAGTGGCGGCATAACACACGCCTCGTTTGGTGGCCTGGGCATAGCTCTGTACGCGGGATTTAACCCTATAGTTGGAGCTCTCATATTCGCATCGGTGGCATCCGTGGGTGTGGAGTACGCATCGCGCCGTGGCAGCATACGCGAGGACTCGGCAATCGGTATCATCTGGTCAGTAGGCATGGCCATAGGCGCACTATTCATGTCGCTGACTCCGGGCTATGCAGTTGAACTACCAAGCTACCTATTTGGCAGCATATCGCTGGTAGATGGCGCAGACATAAAGTGGCTCGCACTGCTCATGGTGGTAGTGGTTGCGGGAGCAGTTCTCTGGGGGCGTAGGATAATGTATATGACCTTTGACGAGGAGTATGCACGCAGCCAGGGAATACCCACTACGGCGATGGCATACCTGATGTCGGTGGTGGTAGCAGTGACCATAGTGCTGTCGATAAAGGTGATGGGCATAGTGCTGCTCATGTCGCTGGTGACGATACCCACGGTAATAGCAAACACGCTGACCAAGGACTACCGCATAATAACACCCCTCGCGGTGGCCATAGCCACGGTGTGCAACATGGCGGGCTTTGTGATGAGCTACGAGGTAGAGCTACCATCGGGTGGAGGTCTACCCACGGGAAGCTGCATCATATTCCTACTCTCGGTGGCTCTGCTTGGAGCAAAGCTATACGAGGCATACAGACGCAAAAAGAACAGGGCACACAGCCTAACTTAGACATAGAACGACACTGGATATGAAGAATAGCAACAGTACAATACTTTCACTACTGGCACTCCCACTGCTCGGATGGTTCACACACCTAGCAGCGGCTAAGCTCCTCGACATAATAGACTGGTCATGGGGCATGATTACCGTACCCCTATGGATGGCCATAGCGATGGTCATAATCTCGATGCTCATGGTGCGCGTATACCGCCTGGTGATAAAGGCCTACATAGGCCCTCTGGCAGCGACATTCTTCATCGTGCTCTTCATCCTGATGATGAACTTCGTATGGAGATACATCGACGAGCTGACGGGCAAGGGTCTGGAATTCTTCACTATAGCCGAGCTTGTCGTGTGTGCTACGGCAAACATGATTCCCTTGGGTCTGCCACTGGCACTACTACTATCGTCAATCATGGCTCTGGGTAACCTGGGCGAGAACTACGAGTTGCTGGCCATGAAGTCCTCGGGCATGCCTATCATGCGCATCCTAAGACCCCTCATCGTCATCGTGGGCGTGATATCGGTGTTGAGCTTTTACCTGACAAACAACATAGTGCCGGCAGCGAACAAACGCATGTACGACATCCTCTTTGACATACGCGAGCAGCGCCAGGAGCTACAGTTCCAGGACGGTATGTTCTTCAACGGACTACCCGACATGAGCATACGCGTAGACCATCAGGACCCCGCAACACAGCGCCTCGACAGCGTGCTTATATTCGACACACGCAGCTCGAATGGCGACATGACAACCACCGTAGCCGAGTCGGGATACATACGCATGTCCGAGGACAAGGCGTTCCTCTACGTCACCCTACACAACGGTCGCACCTACGAGCACACGCGTAGCAGCCAGTGGTACGACAAGAACAGCATGCGCATACATGAGTTCACACGCCAGGATGGTACATTCCCCGTGGACAAGGTGGGTAGACCAGCAGGCGACATGTCACGCGAGTTCACCGAGTCGCGAACACGCAACATGAGTGGCCTCGAGGAGCTTATGGACTCGCTGCAGATACAGATTGAGCACTACAACATGCGAAGCCTCACGCCATTGGTTAAGCGCCAGGTATTCGCACGCGACACCACCATCTTCCCCGACGACAGCCTAAACATCGACCGCAGTGAGTTCTACCCCATCAACTTCTACGACTCGATAACCGACCTCTCGATACGTGAGCGCGCTAAGCTATTCCAGACCGCATACCACAGCGCACGTGCGGGTCAGGGCTCATACACATACGATGAGCAGTCGTCGAAGATACCCCTCACGCAGTTCTACCTCTCGCTAAACGAGTGGCACCGCAAGCTCACGCTGCCCATATCCATCATCATCTTCTTCATGATTGGTGCACCCCTGGGAGCTATCATCCGCAAGGGTGGTTTGGGTCTGCCAGCCGTAATCTCGGTCATCTTCTTCGTTGTCTTCTACGTCATAAGCATTTGGGGTGAGAAGATGGCTAAGGAGGGTACGTGGGATGCGCTCTATGGCATGTGGCTGCCGATACCGATATTCATGCTCGTGGCTATATACCTCACCAGCAAGGCTACAAACGACTCCTCGCTGCTCGACACCGACTGGTATGACGTACGCATGCGACGCATGGCAAAGCGCATAGCCAAACTATTCAAGCGCAAGAAGAAGTAACCGAACATAAAAACCATACACACAATATAATATGGATGCAAAGAGCCTACGTATAGTATTTATGGGTACGCCCGAGTTCGCCTCTACATCGCTCAAGCGACTGGTCGAAGAGGGATACAACATCGTTGCCGTGGTGACAACACCCGACAAGCCCGCTGGTCGCGGTCAAAAGGTGCATGAGAGCGACGTGAAGTGCACAGCTCGCGAGTTGGGACTACCCATCCTACAGCCCGAGAAGCTACGCGATGAGGCGTTCCTCACTGAGCTCAGAGAGCTACAGCCCGACCTCGGCATAGTAATCGCCTTTCGCATGCTACCCGAGGTGGTGTGGGCAATGCCCCGCCTCGGTACGTTCAACCTCCACGCCTCGCTACTACCCCAGTATCGTGGTGCTGCACCCATAAACTGGGCTATAATAAACGGCGAAACAACCACGGGCGTGACCACGTTCCTGCTAAACCACGAGATAGACAAGGGTGCAATCATCGAGCAGGAGGCTACAGAGATACTTCCACAGGACAACATAGGTACGCTCTACGACCGACTAATGGAGATAGGCTCACACCTTGTAACACGCACCGTAGACAAGCTCGCACAGGGCAACTACACGACAATAGAGCAGATGCACATCGACGAGGCAACACTCAAGCCTGCGCCCAAAATCTTCAAGGAGGATGGCCGCATAGATTGGTGTCGCCCCGCCGAGCAGATACACAACCTCGTACGAGGTCTATCCCCCTACCCTGCTGCGTGGACACCTATATATAAGGATGGCGCGGAGTGTGGTTCTGCTAAGGTCTTCGCCACACGCTTCGAGCTATGCAACCACAACGCCACACCCGGCACGCTCAAAACCGATGGTCGTACACACCTCGCCGTGGCAGCTGCCGATGGCTGGGTATACATCGAGGAGCTGCAGATGGCAGGCAAGCGCCGCATGCCCATAAAGGATGTGCTGCTTGGCTGGCGACTATCTAATGAGGTATTCCAACTATAAAAATAGAGGGGTTTTCCACAATGGAAACCCCTCTATTTATTAAGACTGAATAGTTATTATGGTTGAATAGCACTATACGCCATCAATCTGTATGCACTCGATGCCTACACGCTCCAGCAGACGTATGCCGTCGTCGTTGCGGTATGGGTCGGCATAGACCACGCGACGTATGCCCGCCTGGATGATGAGCTTAGCACACTCTATGCATGGCGAGGCGGTGACATATAGCGTAGAGCCGTCGCAGTTGTTAGCGCTCTTGGCAACCTTAGTTATGGCGTTAGCCTCAGCATGTAGCACGTATGGTTTGGTTGTGCCCATGTCATCCTCGCATATATTCTCGAAGCCTGCGGGTGTGCCGTTATAACCGTCCGAGATAATCATCTTATCCTTGACGAGCAAAGCACCCACCTTACGTCGCACGCAGTATGAGTTTTCTGCCCACACACGCGCCATCTGAAGGTATCGTCTATCGAACTCGCGCTGCTTCTGCTCCTTATATCCCATAGCTATAAACTATTGTAGTTTACCATGACAATGCTTATACTTCTTACCTGAGCCACAGGGGCATGGGTCGTTACGTCCTACGCTCTTATCCACCTTTATGGGTGCTGTTGTCGACTTCTCACCCTGACCTGCCGCTGCTGCCGCTGCCATACGTGACGCCTGGAGCTTGTTTACGTCAATCTTTGACTTCTGCTCGCGCGCCTCCTGCACAGAGTTAGCACCTGCCTCGCGCACAGCGATACCCGACTTGTTGATGAGTGCCAAGACGTCGCGGTTTATATCCTCGAGCATCTTCGAGAAGAGCTGGAACGACTCAAGCTTGTAGATGAGCAATGGGTCTTTCTGCTCGTATGTAGCATTCTGCACGCTCTGACGCAGGTCATCCATCTCGCGGAGGTGCTCACGCCATGCGTCGTCGATGGTTGTGAAGAGCGCCACCTTAGCGAATGTACGGTATATCTCTAGGCCCTCACTCTCCTTGCACTTGCTGAGCTCCACGGGCACCGAGAAGCGTAGACGGCCATCGGTGATGGGGAATGCGATGCGCATATCCATGTGGTCCTCACGCTCCTTATAAATGCGCTCCATTGTTGGGCGTACGGTATCGGCAATCATCTTAGCCTTGCGCTGGTAGTATGCCGAGAGGTCACTAACGATAGCCTCCACGAGCTCGCGGGGCTTCATCTTGTCGTACTGCTCCTCGGTTACGCTGAAGTCGAGAGCCACCTCACGCATAAGCTCGAACTTGAAGTCCTCATATGTGTTACCCTCGTTCTGCTCCACAAACTTCTGTGCATAGTCGTAGCGCAAGTTGTTCATGTCGATATCGAGGCTCTCACCGTAGAGGGCATGGCGGCGACGAGTGTAGATAACCTCACGCTGTGAGTTCATCACGTCGTCATACTCCAACAAGCGCTTACGCACACCAAAGTGGTTCTCCTCGACCTTCTTCTGTGCGCGCTCTATGGCCTTAGACATCATACCTGCCTGTATCACCTCGCCCTCCTTAAGGCCCATCTTATCCATCATCGAAGCGATGCGGTCTGAGCCGAATAGGCGCATGAGCTTATCCTCGAGCGACACGAAGAACTGCGATGAGCCGGGGTCACCCTGACGTCCTGCACGACCACGCAACTGACGGTCCACACGACGGCTCTCATGACGCTCAGTACCAATGATAGCCAAGCCACCACGCTCCTTAACCTCTGCCGAGAGCTTGATATCGGTACCACGACCCGCCATGTTGGTAGCGATGGTCACCTGACCGCTATGTCCCGCCTCAGCGACAATCTGTGCCTCGAGGGCGTGTTGCTTAGCATTCAACACGTTATGCTTAATACCGCGTAGCTTGAGCATACGGCTCAGCAACTCCGAAATCTCCACCGAGGTAGTACCCACCAATACGGGGCGTCCCTCTGCCACAAGGCGCTCAATCTCTGCGATTACAGCGTTATACTTCTCGCGCTCTGTCTTGTATACGAGGTCCTCACGGTCGTCACGGATGACGGTCTTGTTTGTGGGGATAACCACCACGTCGAGCTTGTAGATGCTCCAGAACTCCGATGCCTCGGTCTCCGCAGTACCGGTCATACCCGAGAGCTTGTGATACATACGGAAGTAGTTCTGCAGGGTGATGGTCGCGAATGTCTGTGTAGCATCCTCCACCTTCACGTTCTCCTTAGCCTCGATAGCCTGGTGCAAGCCATCCGAGTAGCGACGACCCTCCATGATACGACCTGTCTGCTCGTCGACAATCTTCACCTTGTTGTCGATAAGCACATACTCCACCTCCTTCTCGAACATAAAGTATGCCTTGAGCAGCTGGTTCATGGTGTGTACACGCTCCGCCTTAACTGCGTAATCAGAGATAAGAGCATCCTTCTCCTTAGCACGCTCCTCGGCTGTTATCTGTGCATTGTCGAGCTCTGCCACACGTGCGCCGATATCGGGCAACACGAAGAAGCCCTCCTCACCAAAGCGCTTCGACGCCACCTCATGACCCTTATCTGTGAGCATAAGCGAGTTCATCTTCTCGTCGTGGATTACGAAGTTGTCATCCGTAATCTCGGGCATGCGTCTTTCGTTATCCTGCATGTAGATGTTCTCAGTCTTCTGCAAGAGCACCTTCACACCAGGCTCCGAGAGGAACTTAATGAGGGCCTTGTACTTAGGCATAGCCTTGTGGGCACGCAACAGAAGCTTACCCGCCTCGTCGTGGTTACCCTCGTTGTAGAGTCGCTTAGCCTCAGCCACATCTGCCGACGACATCTTACTCTGCAAGTCGTAGATATACTTTGCTGCGGGCTGATACTCTGCAAATAGCTGGTCGCTACCCTTAGGCACGGGACCTGAGATGATAAGTGGCGTACGCGCATCATCGATAAGCACCGAGTCGACCTCATCGACAATAGCATAGTGGTGCTTGCGCTGCACGAGGTCCTTGGGTGCGTTTGCCATGTTATCGCGCAGGTAGTCGAAGCCGAACTCGTTGTTAGTACCAAAGGTAATGTCGGCCATGTATGCCTTACGACGCTCCGCAGAGTTTGGGCGTGTGTTGTCGATGCAAGCCACCGAGAGGCCGTGGAACTGATACATAGGACCCATCCACTCGGCATCACGACGTGCGAGGTAGTCGTTCACGGTCACCACGTGCACGCCCTTATGTGCCAAGGCGTTAAGGAATACTGGGAGCGTAGCCACGAGGGTCTTACCCTCACCCGTAGCCATCTCAGCGATGCGACCCTTGTGCAATACCACACCACCAAAGAGCTGCACGTCGTAGTGCACCATATCCCACTTGATGACGTTACCACCCGCTGTCCACTGGCTGCTGTAGATAGCCTTATCGCCATCTATGCGCACCAAGTCCTGACGCTCGGCAGCGAGGTTACGGTCGAACTCCGTAGCTGTAACCACCACCTCGTCGTTCTCAGCGAAGCGGCGTGCTGTATCCTTCATGATGGCGAATGCCTCGGGTAGTATCTCCTCAAGGCGCTTCTCGATGTTGTCATCTATGCGCTTTGTGAGCTCCTCAATCTCGCTTGACAGACGCTCCTTATCCTTAAGTGTAGTTGTTGGGCTCTCGAGCAGCTCCTTGTTCTTAGCGATGGCAGCCTCGTCAGCAGCGATGAAGTCGGTGATAGACTTACTCAACGCCTGAGAGCGACCACGCAACTCATCGTTCGAGAGCTGCTGGATTGAGGGATAGATAGCCTTGATCTTCTCCACGTATGGGATGATCTCCTTGCGGTCCTTGTCGGCCTTAGAGCCGAAGAACATCTTGATTACTTTTGATAATACATCCATATCTTAATACTTGTTATTAGCACTGTTACTCCACGTCACACCGTGGTTGCCTACTCGCGCACGAGCACGCACCATCCTAAACGCGTACGTATATCGCACAAAGATATGAAAAATTATTCAAACGACAAAGAGCGACAACCCCTTTTTCGCCACATTAGTTCCACTTACTAACCACATATTCGTATGCAGCTATAGCAACAGCATAGTCATACTGCGCCGCTATGGCGTTGCTGTATGCCTGCAACCAGCTTATCTGCGCTTGTAACACATCGAGCACGGTCGACAGACCCTCGCGGTAGGAGTAGGTGCTTATGACGAGGTTCTC